>VEXF01000024.1 GCA_009391275.1 SAR202 cluster bacterium AD-804-J14_MRT_500m
TTGTTACCATTCTCCTTCTGTTCGACACAAACTAACGTGAAATCTCATCACCATAGAACCGTTCACAGTTATCCCACAGTATTTTTCGTTTTGTATTCTCCGGAAGATCCATACCCAAAAAGGTATTTATAGCTTCAGGAAAGGCGCTATCGTAGTGAGGGTAATCAGTGGATAAAACAATATTATCATCGCCGTAGTGCTGTATTACGTCTGCCACCAACTCTTCGTCTACGTCAACGGAAATATAACAATTCGACAGAAAATACTCACTAGGTTTGTAATCTATGATCATAGATCCATGTTTTTCCCATTGTTCATCTAGTCTGTACATCATCCAAGGTAGCCATCCACAGTTCCCTTCTAAAAAAGCAATCCTTAAGTTAGGGAAACGCTGAATCACTCCACTAACTAATACACCACTCATAGAAGACATGAGTTGCCATGGAAAAACCAGCGTACGTTGAACTACTCGTCCAGCGGGATGGTCCAGAAATTTCCGTGCCAGATCATCTTCGGCCGGACCAGTACTAGTTCCGTGAATGCCAACGGCAAGACCTTGTGATTCAATTTCTCTCCAGAGAGGATCTACTTCTGGGTCATATAAGAACCGACCTTTGGCAGGATCAGGATGAACGGACACACCAACGAAGTCTAGGTTTTTGACCATCCGGTCAACCTCAGACACAGCTGCTTCGATATTTTGAAGTGAAACAAGGCCTGCCCCCTTCAATCGTGATTTGTCTTGGCTGCAAAAATCTGATAGCCAATTGTTATATGCCCTGCATAAGGCTGCCGAAAAATCAGGATCCAGTGCGTCCATGGCCTGAGCAATTATTCCTCCGATAGTTCGGTACAAGATTGCTACATCCACTCCTTCTAAATTCATAGCTTCTAAAGTCGTCGCAGCATCAAAGTTGTTTTTATACGCTTTAGCTTGAAGCGGAGTTTGTTCTTTTTCTTTTTGCAAGGAAGCATTAGCTTCCATAGCTTGCTGGTTATCAATCCAGTATGGCAATACACGGCCCTCGACCTCCCATTTTTCTAATGCAGCTACATGAGGTCGTGTTTTCACTGGAGCTCGATCTCTAAAAGGGCCCTCTAGATACTTCTGATACATATCACCTGGTTCAAGTACATGTAGGTCGCTATCCATTACCCGAAAGCCTTGTTTGGCCACCTTTTCCTCCTACCAAGCATCTCTTAGATTTGCAACCCAATTCCTCATGGATATTGCATCCACAATGCAATCAGATTTACAGGTCCACCGGCAAATATTATCACCTTCGGCCAATCAGTGCTGTCAGAAGGATGTATAAACTTCCGACCTTTAAATTCTTGCAGTTGATTGACCAAATTTTGCACCAACTCTATACTCCCGTCGTTCTGATCTGCTTCGGTACAATTTTACCTGCTGGGTCGACTGAGGAGGACAATGAGGTTCAACAACAATTTCGATAAACTAAGAGCATATTTAACTGATAACAAAACCCGCCATACACAACGAATCCAACAATTGGTGCAGCAGCCAAGTGTCTCGACAGAAGATTTTGGGGTTAATGAATGCGCACAACTCCTAGTTGAATTTCACAAAGAGCTGGGTTGCCAAGAATCCACTTTGATTCCTACCGAGGGCCTTCCAGGTCTTTGGGCATATTATGACGCTGGAGCGCCCAGAACCATTGTAGTATACGCCAATTTCGATACTAGACCCGTTCTCCCCTCAGAACAATGGGAGCATCCACCTTTCGGCGGACACCTTACCTCACATGATTCTTATCAAACCGTCTTAGTAGGTCGTGGTGCATTTGCATACAAAGGCCCATATGTAGCCTGGCTTAATGCTTTGGAAACTCTCATCGCCGTAGAAGGGACACTCCCGGTCAATGTAATGACATTGCTTGAAGGGGATGAGATTATGGGCAGTCCCGGATTTCTCGGGATGTTCAACACGTATCGAGATAGATTAGCCACAGCACAAGCAAGTTTTAGTCCAGGTGCGGCTCAAGACGGTGCCGGCAGGGCCTCAGTAAATCTTGGCTACAAGGGAATGATATTTGCTGACATAATATGTGATGGCGCTAGATGGGGGCGTGGACCACAATCAGGGCCCTTACACGGAATGACCAAGTCCGTGATCGATAGCCCGGTCTGGCATTTAGTACACGCTTTAAGCACCCTGACAGAGCCTGACGGAAACACGATATCTGTAGAAGGATTTAATGATGGATTGACATCTCCGTCAGAAAGAGAACGAGAATGGGCTTTAGATTACGCGAAAAATACCTCTTCTAACGGATGGAACCGCATGCTCCCAGGAGTAGCCTCGGCCAAAGTCCCTGCAGGAGATCTTCCTGAAGAAGAGACCGTCATGAATTTTTTCTATGGGCCGAGTCTAAATATTAACGGGCTCAAAGCTGGCTTCACAGGACCTGGCACATTGCCTTTCAGCCTTCCAAGTGAAGCGTCCGCACGGATCGATTTGCGCATACCACGCGGAATGAAGGCCGATTTGGTAGTGAACCAGTTCCGTTCGCACCTCGACAAACAAGGATATCCAGATATAGAACTCCGAGTTATGGGTGCATTCGATCCTTCAACAACAAGCCCCGATTCAACACTTGTGAAGTCCATAGTGCATTCGTTTGAAGAAATGGATGTCCCTTTGTTTATGTCCCCCGGCACAGGAGCCGGTGGTCCGTGGTCTTTATACGCTTCTGAACTCGGAATGCCTGTCATTAGAAACGTCGGGCTAGGAGCGGGCGGAAATTCCGCAGGCCCGAATGAATTCATGGTCATCGACGGCACCGAAGTCGTGGGTGGACTCGTGGAATGTGAACTTTCCCATATCAGCATGTTGAAATCTTATGCGACGGAGAGTGAATAATGGACCGATCCAAACTTTTACAACTCATAACCGAGTGCTTCAGTGAATCCAATGCTTTAGATATAGCTACCCAAATTACTCGGTTTTATCGGTCTCCTGGAGCGTCTGGATATCACCGTACTACAGATTTCGTTGCAGACCTATTACGAGACGCCGGAATGGATGAAGTCTGGGTAGAAAGGTTCCCATTAGACGGTGAAACAAAATTTCTTAACCAAGCTATGCCTTTGGCATGGGAACCCCTTAGTGCGGAACTTCGATTAGGCACATCGTCAGGCAAACTTCTGGTTTCGTATGAAGATGCTCCTTCTTGCCTTCCATGGTGGACACCATCGACTCCTCAGGGAGGGATTGCCCTAAGCCTAATCGATGTAGGGACTGGTGAAAGCCCAGATGATTACAAAGGTAAAGACGTTAGAGACAAAGCCGTCTTAATTAGAGGAACTACACGTCCCACGGGCTTCTCTCATGCAGCCACCTTAGCCATGGAACAAGGTGCATCGGGTATTATCACGGATTATTTGCTTTACCAAACAGAGCAACTCCGTACTCGCCAGTCGGTTCCAGACGCAGTACAGTTGTTGCGCATGCCCGGAATCCATAATTCCGCTTGGGCCATCGTTGTGGACCTTACTTCCGCAGACTTTCTAGCAACACAGTTATCTGGGGGTCCGACTACAATTTGGGCTGATATTCAAGCTAAAACATTCTCTGGCGAAGCCCAGAATCTACTAGCAGATATCACTGGCACCAAAAAAAACGGACAAATTCTCCAATTTGTAAGTCATGCAACAGCTGGGACAAAACCAGGCGCTAATTGTGCCTCAGGGCCTGCTCTGATGATCGAAATGGGACGCACCATAATGTCTCTTATTAACCGCAAGCTTCTTCCCCGTCCTGAACGGACTATTCGATTCCTCGTCAACGTAGAAGGACATGGTAGCAAGAATTACATCGCGAATCATCGACAAGAACTTGAGCGCACCATTGGGGTAATTGCTGTCGATAGTGTTGGCCATGACCAAAGTAAATCTAAGTCGTCTCTCATTTATTATCACTCACCCAGCTCAACACCTACTTTTCTCAATGACTATTTTTGTAATCTTATTTCGGCCACTCCTAAAGAGACGCGGTGGGTCTTCCACAGTGAACCTAGCATCCCGTTAGTGAATTTTATTGACTTGCCTTATACACCCTGGAGCGACAACCGTTACTTCCCCTCATTCGGCATTCCATCCCCATTATTGATGTCTTGGCCTGATCTTTATTTCCACACGCAACTGCTAACTGCCGATAACTTAGATCCCGCGGTCTTTAAACGCTGCGGAACAGTCACCACTTTAGCCGCGCTTGAATTAGCCGACGCAGGGTCTCAACAGGTTGTTTCCATAATGAGGGATATTTCAAATCGTAGTCAATTTCGCCTGAGCACCATAGCTAACCAAGAACATCAAACCCATAGAACCCCTCATATAAGACGTCGCATGCATCTTTTAGCGAAAACAGATCAGCAGGCCGTCCACTCCGCCTTATCTCTTATCCCTGATGAAAATCGCACATCGGAACTGAACGGTATATCTGAACAGATACAAGTTGAAATCGCGAGTCGTTTGAAACAAACATTGGAATGGGTAGACGGAATGGATGAGGAATCCGGTTACAAACCGGGCCAAGTTGTACCATCTAGAATGATCGAACGCGATCCGCCAGGTCTCGCTGGAACTACCTACTGGGATCTCTACCGTATATCTGAAGAGATGCATACCCGAGACTCACGCATGATCTACGATTCTCTACGGATCATCGCAGACGAGATCTGGAATTTCGTAGACGGTCAACGTACCATCAATGAAATTGCGTGGGAGATAGGTGCGGAATTTGATTTTGACCTTGAACCCAGGCATGTGCTTGAGTTAATCAAGGGGCTAGAAGATCAAGGTTTCGTCCGCCTTAACTAGTAGTCAAGCTAGAACAAATACAAATGGGTAATAGACAGTAGCACACTCTGGAGAAATCTCGCCGGAACGGATTTGTCTATCAGTCTGCCGATGGTCCTTTAGGCGCATAGGCGGCTGAGTTAGGATTTCCGGCCACGAATTCCGCGGATCCTTTCCTCCCTACCAGCTTGCCTTCCTCAATTACTACCTGGCCTCTCACCATGGTCAATATCGGCATCCCCAACAGATTCATACCTTTGAATGTGGATAGATCACTCTTTCCGTGCTCTTCGTCCACTGTATGTGTTCTCGTTTGATCCCAAATCACAAGATCTGCATCCGAACCGACATTCAAAGAACCTTTTTGTGGGTATATACCAAATATTTTAGCCGGGTTTTCGCAAAAGAGTTGAACAAACCTAGGCAGTGTTATCTTCCCAGTGTTAACCCCATGAGTCCATACCACCGGCATCATAAACTCCAGAGTTGTTAGTCCGGCTGCTATATCAAAAATATTTTCACTGTCAGAATCTGGTTCCACCCCTTGTCCGTCTAAACGGCCTGTCAGTTTTAGGCTGCGAGTGTACCCAGTAAAATCACTGCCGATAGTGTTGATTATTCCAGAAGACAAACCTCTCCACATAGCGTCTTGATCTTCATGTTGCCTTAACGGAGGTGATACTTTCAACGTGTACCCCCTATCCAATAAATCTGCGTCAGTCAATGTTAAATAATGTGGGCAAGTCTCAGCGAAAATCGGCAGACCTTTTTGTTTATATTGATCCAAAACTGGAACCACATCTTTAGAGCTTAAATGGACTGGGTATAGCGGAGCTCCAACAATCGTTGCCATCGTAGCTGCCCTGTTAACGGCTTCTGCTTCTAATAAACTCGGGGCAGAGGGCAGATGGAACTGTCTGCCGACGTTTCCTTGCGACCTAAACTGACCTTCCAAATAACCCTTACAACAACCATTCTCGGCATGAACCATAGGCATGCCACCGTCCCGAGCAGCCAAATCCATTACTTGCATAAGGACTTCGTCGGGGACCGATATATCATTGGATGAATGATCTCTGACCCAAGGGTTCCAAGTCATGAACATCTTAAATGAGATCACGCCCATACGGATAAGTTCAGGAACTACTTTATCAACGTCATGCTGATCCCTGATGGTGATAAATCCATGAATGGCGAAATCTGTATACGAAGTATCTGTGGCGTATTCAATAAACCCTTTCACGATATCCGGGTTATAGGTTCTATCTCCCCAAGCGTTCCCGTACATTTGATGCCGATGCGTTTCGGAACCGATGAACGCTACAATCGTGGTTACACCGCCATAGGCTGCACAGATCGAATAGGTGTCCATTTTATCCGCAAAAATCGGATGGGCGTGACTATCTATACCTCCAGGAAGCACATATTTACCAGCCACATCAACAACTCGTGCCCCTGCGATAGGTAGGTCTAGACCTACCTCATTCACACGCCCATCTTTAACAAGGATATCCGATCTGGTGATACCGTCACCAGATACTAACAGACCACCTTTTATTAACACATCTGTCGATTGACCCATCACCAATACGCCTCCTTAAGATGTTCCGGTATGCTAGCATCAGGCCTAGACAAGTAACAAGCTAGAGGCGAGATGCAATAAATAGCGGACATGAAATCTGATATCCGGATTTTAACATCATAATCGCTACCCTACGCCAGCGATCTAGCATTAAATCGATCTGATGTGATACACGAGATCTGAACCGTTAAATGATTTGCGATCACGCTTACAATGAATGACAATTCAATCTACACTAATATTTACTAGGGAGATCAACCGGAATTGACCCAGTATCGCGTTATGTATTGGAAGGAGATCCCTGTCCAAATCCAAGTTGAGGATTCTAAACGGTCGGAGTCCCACCAATTAGACCCTAGATTTCAGCAGGGGATTGATGCGATCGCTATGTTTGACGGAAGTGCCGGTACTGACGAATATTTAATGGGATGGGAATGGAGCCCGTTCAAAGACGCATCGGGATCCGTCGAATCAGTATCCTCTGCCATAGTCGAATACTATAATCGTACTTTTCCGCTCGATTTCGTCAGCAGAATACGTGACATCCACCTGACAGGCGAACGCGATTCAAGACCCGGATCTATAGACCACTGGTGTATATCCTAATGGAAGCCGAAACCACAACACCATCTATTTTAGATCTTCTAGTCGAGGGCAAGGTTCTTATCTCAGACGGCGCTACGGGAACATACCTTCAACAACATGGCCTGGAGCCTGGCGGCTGTCCAGAAGAATTAAACGCGAGCAAACCCGACACAGTCAAAGGGATGGCCCGTGCGTATTTCGATGTTGGTTCGGACATGGTGCTTACTAATTCTTTTGGCGGCAACAAATTTATGCTGCAGAAATACGGCCATGGAAACCGAGTGGAGGAACTGAATCGGCTAGCAGCACAACACGCGCGCAGCCAGGCTCCTCCCGGAAAGTTCGTCGTTGGTTCTGTTGGACCGACCGGTGAATTTTTAGAACCTTTGGGAGACGTCAGTAAAACTGAGATGTTGGAGGCATTTGGCGCACAAGTGGTCGCGCTAGAACAAGGTGGGGCAGATGCGATAATAATAGAGACTATGACCGCGATAGAAGAGACCACTCTCGCCATAAAAGCAGCCAAGGAGTATACGAAACTTATTGTAATGTCCACCATGGTTTTCGACTTGGGGCCACGAGGATTTTTTACTATGATGGGTGTGACCCCGGAAAAAGCGGTAAATGACTCATTGGAGGCGGGTGCAGCAATAGCCGGCGCTAACTGCGGCAACGGGATTGATGTGATGATCAAACTATCCGCAGAAATGCGACGCGCAACTGACGGATATCTATTAGTCCATTCAAACGCGGGAATCCCCATTTTTAAAAACGGCCAGATAATTTACCCAGAGAATCCAAGGTATATGGCGAGAAGATTTAAAAACCTGTCTGATCTGGGCATCAACATTATTGGAGGATGCTGCGGCACCACTCCAACCCACATTCAAGCCATAAAATCAGAATTAAAGCCAAAAGGTGCTAAGCAACAATGATCCGAAATGACTCGACCAGGCAAATGAGTGTAGGCGAAGTTATAGAAAAATACGGAAAATGCCTTGAGTTGGTTCCAATGGACACTCATTTTCACGGAATTAGTGTGGGTCTCTATTTTAATAACAACGTAGGAACAGTTTGGACGTTCAGCAGGAAAAAAGGTGCATCAAATAGGATTCAAGTAATCCGGGACCAACTGGTCAAATTGGGCGGTCTCCTACCGGTTGCAGGAAGTCACAATCAAATAACTTTTCCTTGCGGAATGATACATGCGCGCCCTGCCAAATTCCTATTGGCTCAGGCAGTAGGTAAATCACCGGATTACGCACCCTCGATTAGCGGATTTTCTGTACGAGATACTAAGACTAAATTGACCTTCTCGGTTAGGGGATTAGAATCGGATACCGGATGGATCTACCATGTTTTTGGCGAAGGAGAGGCTCCAAGCATCTCAGCGCGTCTGAGGCTTATAGTTGCAGGCTTCGTGAGATACGGCGAAATGCAGAAAGTCGGTGACGACAAAATCACTTTCGATTGCGGATGGCGCCACGATGAATTAATACGCCTTCTGCTGCCTTATTCTAGGAACATTAGTGCTGTAGAAAACTTGATGGATGAAGAATCGCTGCGAGGACAAATGACAACCAATACCTTAGGGTTCGCAGCCACCTGAACCAAAACGCATATCCATAGTCATGTGCCAAAAAGTAGTACCTTCTCGTGCCCTAACCAGTCCCTAGTACAATGCCAGCTAGGAAATAACGACAGGGGGAACATATGGTCGATTCAAAAATTATGACTCCTAGGGAACGAGTCATGAATGCCCTTTCCGGGAAACCCGTGGACCGCACACCCGTGGCTAATCCAACAAATGTGTCTACGGTCGAACTGATGGACCTCGTAGATGCCCCGTTTCCAAGCGCTTGTCGGGATCCGGAATTGGCTGCGAGACTTGCAGCCACCGGCCACACCGAATTGGGCTTCGATTCCGTAATGCCATATTTCACCATTATCCAGGAGTCTTCCGCTCTCGGCTGCGACATGCAATGGGAGGAAAAAGATAACTGGCCCACTGTGCGAATGCACAATCCAATCTGGCGTGGGCCAGACGATATTCATATCCCAAAGGGGTTTTTAGAACATCCAGACAATCGTGCTATCACAGGCTCAATCGAGATATTGCGCAAACAATTCGGAAACGATGTCGCGATAATAGGAAAAACCATGGGACCGTGGACATTGGCATACCACGTTTTCGGGGTAGAAAATTTCTTGCTTATGACGGTGGATGACCCTGAGATGGTCATGAGATGTCTACACAAGCTAAAAGAGATTTCAGTACTATTTGGAAATGCGCAGATAGCAGCTGGCGTGGACGTACTAACTTTTCCTGACCACGCTACTGGCGATCTAGTGAATGGTCAGTACTATAAGAAGTTTCTTCTTGAGATTCATCAAGAAATGGTAGGTCGACTGAACGTTCCTCTCATACTCCATATTTGCGGGAATACCTTGGACAGAATGGATTATATAGCCGAATCTGGAATGGCATGCTTTCATTTTGACTCCAAGAACGATCCCCAAAAAGCAATGGACATTGTTTCAGGTAGAATCAAGCTTGCTGGCAACATCAACAATCCGGAAACCTTGTACGCTAGGGGGCCCGACCAGGTTCGAGAGGAAGTTTATAGGTGCCTAGATGCTGGAGTGCAAATAATAGCCCCAGAGTGTGCAATCCCTCTCGCAACCAAACTCGAAAATCTTTTAGAGATCCCCAAAGCGGTAAAGAGTTGGCACTCGAATCAAGCGATTGTTTCATAGGACCGTTTTGATTTGTATCATCTCTTGATTCACTGTATATCCAGATTCTCCAAAAACTGATGAACAAGGTAATTGAAAACTTCTGGCTTTTCAAAATATACAGAATGCCCAGCACCCGGAACCTCTAGATATGAGGACGAAGGAGTGAGTCTATGGGCTGCCTCTATCAGATTCGGAGGAGTCGAAATATCCTCCTGACCTACCAAATATAAGATAGGAACCTTCAAGGATTTTAGTTGGGCAGCAGTAGCTACCTTTGTTCCTCGTAAACCGCTTGTGTCCGGAGTTGGGAAGTTGAAACCATAGATGGCTGTATATAATTCCGTTTTTTCAGGACACCTGTCTCGAAAGGATTGTGGTAGCGCACGTTCCAACAGGGATTTCCCCTGATTGGTTTTAGCCACTTCTCTCGCAATTTCATGAACGCTGGGATCATCAATGCCCCCGGGTGTATCTGCCATTACTAGTGCCCTAACCCGGTTAGGATGTCGCACCGTAAATCCTAATGAAGTCCAGCCACCCATCGATTGGGCAACCAAGAAAGTTTGATCTATACCCAAATATTCCAGCAACGCTTCTAGATCGTCTGCAAACGCATTTATTCCTGGGCCATTATGAATATCCTTGGAATGTCCGAAACCACGATGATCAAAAGTAATAACTTGATACGTATTGGAGAAATCCGCGACCTGCTGCCACCAACTGGCATGATTACCACCAGCCCCGTGAGCGAATACGACTGGATCACCATTTCCAGATACTTCGTGGTAGAGGTCTATTCCATTTACATGGACAGTAGGCATATTATTCCCCCTAAAGTTCGACTATGTAGATTGTAGGATCTTCCGCTTCAAAATGCCGCCAACGTACGATTCAACCTATTCAGACCATGATTATACCTAACGCAAGCAGTCCACAGCTTTGAAATCGAATTGCTAAAGCTCACCAACAAAATTCGTTCAAGCACCAACTATAAACTATGGGCTGCCGGGGTAGTTGCAATGGGCACTCTTTTCACCGTAGCTGATACGGGAGAAGTAAACATCTCGTTACCCACCATCGCGGAAGAATTCAACACCAATTTACCTACTGTCCAGTGGCTAGCAACCGCCTATATGGTCGCAACAAGCGCCTTGGTACTCCCAATGGGTCGTCTTTCAGACATGATCGGACGGAAAAAAGTATATATGTGGGGTCTCGCCATTTTTATATTGGGCGCTGTTTTCGGAGTTTTTGCACCTAATCTCATCTCTTTGATATTGGTCAGACTAATCCAAGGTGCTGGCTTGGGAATGGTGGTCGGCAATCAAATGGCCATCTTAACAACTGTCTTCTCAACACAGGAGCGAGGCAAAGCTCTCGGATTACATACGACAATGGTAGGACTCGGATTGGTCATAGGACCCGCTATAGGCGGAATTTTAATCGATTATATCGGTTGGCGTGCAGTTTTCGCCGCTAACGTTGTTTTTGGGATAATTTATTTCTTGCCTAATTTACTGGTACTAGACGAAAGGAAAATTACTCGAATATCGTTTGACAGTAGGCCAGATAAATTTGATTGGCCAGGCGCATTATTATCATCCGCTACATTGATGCTCTTGCTCCTCGGTCTGACCAATCCATTCAATTGGTCGACTGTTTATAGATCTGCCCTTTTATTTATCTGTGCAATGTCAATGACCATTTTCGTAATCTGGCAAATCAGAACACCATCACCAATTTTGGATGTTTCTCTATTCAAAGCACGACTTTTCTCATTGTCAGTAGTCGCACGTGCCATATTTTTTATCAGTCAAGCTTCAGTACTTTTTCTGATGCCTTTCTACATTCAAGGTGTCGCTGGTTATAGTGCCAGCGAATCCGGGCTTATTATGACGACTATGGCCGTGGGTATGGTGATCGCCGGGCCAATTTCAGGCCGGTTATCTGATAAGTTCGGTTGGCGAATATTCAACGTCACCGGCGCGGCATTATCGATAGGCGGGACTTTCGTTCTTTCCCAACTCAGCCCAGATTCTTCAGTTGGCCTGGTGATGGCAGGAATCATGTTACAAGGGGCAGGTGTAGGAATCTTCATCGCGCCTAACTCTAATGCAATCATGAGCACTGTATCCCCAGAAAAATTCGGAGTGATTTCTGCTTTCCAGCAGTTGCTTCGCACCAGTTTTTTTGTGATCGGCATAGCAGTGGCTACAGTTATCGTTGCCCAAACAATGGCCGGAAATGGTTACGAATCCAATCTGAAGCTAATTTCTGACAACGCTGGGGCTAGAACCGCATTTGTATCTGGCCTACAAACGGTATATTTGTCGGTAGCAGGCCTACAAATCTTGACTTTTATCTTATCTATGATCGGCGGTTCTCCTAGAAATACGAAGATGAGTGACCAATCTAGTTGACATAGTTGAACGACTGACTTAAGCAGGTGAGGCTAATGGTCTGATCTATATGACATCTCTAACAGGAGCTAAATCATTTTCTAAGAACCTGTCATAACGTAGACCATGAATATTGACTACCGAACGTCCATCGAATATCAACTCAGCCATCGATCGGCCTACAATCGGTCCCATAGCGAACCCATGCCCGCTGAACCCTGTGGCAAACACAAATCCGCTGATCCCGCGCGTTTCTCCGAGAACTGGCACCATGTCTGGTGTTACGTCTATGTATCCGGCCCAACACGTACGTATTGATACATCATTCAAACTTGGGAACAATTTCATCAGGGCGACCCGACTCGTTTTAACTTTGCCTTTGTTCGGTTTTGGTTCCTGATCTACCACATGAGCGAAAGGGTGCTGTCGTGTTCTAGACCAAGGAAGTTTGCTGGCTAAGTCTTTCATCAGAGGAAAACCTACATGAAATCTCAGCGTCTTCCAGTTTTTTTTGTAATTCGGTAAGAATGTTTTCCAATGATGCAACATGTCGAAAGTTAAATCTATATCTGCCGCTCCACCGGCAGCGATATATAAAGAGCCATCGATCTTTTGGCGAAATGAAACATCAGATGCCCAGACCCCGGACGTTGTGAGGTAGGGCAAGGGCTGAGTTGCAGCAACTGTTGCTCGAACTTTTCTTTGTGGCAGGTCTAATCCTATCATTCTGCCAATCTGGCTGGACCAGGCACCAGCTGCGCATATGACTGTGGATGTTGATATTTCTCCATGTTCAGTTATAACACCAGATATTTGATTTCCAGTGGTTACCACATCTTCGGCAGCACAGTGTTCATATAATAATGTTCCATTGTTCTTGGCAGCTGTGGCATAGGCCCTAGTAACTTTTATGGGTTCAGCATGACCATCTGTAGATGTGAACATACCCCCAACACCCCAGTTTGTTCCTATAGATGGAATCAATTTCTCAACATCTTGCCTGCCAACAACCTGGACATTCAAACCGATATCCCGCTCTTCGCATACCATCCTCTCCAGTACAGCCATATCCTTGTCATCAGAGGCAATTCTAAGATTCCCACCTTGTACCCATTCGATGTCCGCTTCAAGTTCTTGCTCTAAATTTTGCCATATTTTGTTCCCCTCTAACATCAAAGGCAGTTCCAAGGGGTGTCGACCCTGTTGCCTAACAAAGCCCCAGTTACGGCCTGATTGTTCCCATCCGACTTTCCCTTTATCGATCAATACTACTTTGGAGCCTCTTTTTGATAGGTAGTACGCCGCAGCGCATCCCACTATGCCTGCTCCGATAATTACTACATCTGCGCTTTTCGCTAGTTGTTTCTCTTTTTCAATCACGAAGTTCTCCTTTAGACTCACCAGAACAAGAACAGACTGGAAATAGAAAGAGACCCAGGTTTGTCCTGGGTCTCTTTCTCAACTTCTATTCTTTTCAGACCAAGTCCTCAGCCAGCCCTATAAACAACGATCGTTTATGCGTTCTGTTTTGCTATCGCCAAAGCAGTTGCCTCTACCTCTATCAATTTTTGCTGTATCAGCTCTTCATCTAGTTCGGCGACTATCCCAGGGTAACCTGCGCGCTCAATCATGGACGATAGTTTCCGCTCTTTAAGTTGATCTAGCGTCCACCTCAAAGGATCAGGAACCGACGTCTGATCCCAGTAAAGTCGGATGTTTTTGTTCCTAGGTCCATAATGATAGTGTGGATCCGTATCAAAACAATCGAAGGCTAAGATTTCAATTTCTTGTCCTGCCACAGTCCCAAGAACGTGGATCGCCAAACCTCTTCCCACGGATAACTCTCGAAACTCTAAACCAAACCGTACGGCACCAGCGTCTATTATCACATCGCCTTTGTTATGAGTGACGGTTGCTCGCTCATCTACAGCCATTTTTCTGGCAGTTTCTTCTACTTCATCCAGTGTCTTGTTGAGAACAGCTACATTTATTTCTTTGGCCAATTCTTCTGCACCAGCATGTCTCAACATAGCCGGCATATTTGTCCGAAATTGTTTAACCGACCATCCGACGGGATGTCCGGCCGTAGTTTTATCGATATCATGTTTTTCGTTGGATCCTTCGGGATCGTAGTGGTAATGCGGCAATTGATCAAAGCAATCAAACCTCAACAATTGCTTCTCAGCGCCATCAACATCACCCAGAACGCGTATGCAGACTCCTTGATCATACATAAGGTCACGGTGGGATAGATCAAACTTTAATGGGCCCGCTTCAATCTGTGCCATCTCGTCTCCTTTTTACTTACCGCTTCTTTTTACCAACACGGATAGAATAACCTGTCGAGCTTCTCTTCAGGGCCAAGTGTATTTCTCTTAATACCGGCCCTGGATCTCCCGTTTCAGATCGTATCGCTATCGATTATACCTGTTATGTGCCCCGTTGCAAAAATTATCGAACTTATTGCTCAATGCCGATTATTATCATTTACCTAAATCCGGCCACCATCTATGATGCGAAAAGACACAAGTTCGATCCGGGTTCTATCTAACAACAGCCTTCCCATTGTGCCGTATTTTCGTTGAAAGAACCCCAAGAACCTTCCCACCTCATCTGATTTCCTGATAATAGAAGCTTTCGCCAACAAAGAGACACGCCCTATCTTGAGTGACACCACCGGATCAGCCGATATGTTTTTGACCCACTGGCTCGACGATCCCCTGCGTGAGAGGCAATACACATTCTCAGTATCTTGCTCGAGCCGGACGTACCACATCGGCACTTTGTATTCCTTACCGGTTTTCCGACCTTTAATTGAGAGGACCAACACTTTGTGGTCTATCAGTATTCCTAACCTACATGCATATATTAAAAGCGGCCATTTTGAAGCCTTCTGCTGAAACCAGAAAAACGGTTTACCTAGTGTAGCGCCCAATTCTATACCCTCGGACAAAATAGCAGGGAATGGATGGTGCGCTTGGCGGGATTCGAACCCACGGCCTCAGGCTCCGCAAGCCTGCGCTCTATCCAACTGAGCTACAAGCGCAAATTTCTTACACGTCATTGGTGCCGAGGGTGGGATTTGAACCCACACGCCCGTAAGGACACTACGCCCTGAACGTAGCGCGTCTGCCGTTCCGCCACCTCGGCTTGTTGCCAGATCTTATCTGGTGGGCGGTGATGGATTTGAACCAACGACCTCCTCGGTGTGAACGAGGCGCTCTAACCACTGAGCCAACCGCCCTGCTATTTGCCAATCAGATATCTGGAAGTATCAAACAGGATTATAGCAGCAGAGATACGTTATTCAAAAAGAAACTACGGTTCGCTTCGGTCCCAGTCTGGCAAATCCCAGTAACCAATTTTAGGTAGCGTAACAATCTTAGTTAAACCTTGTGCCAACTTGAGCCTTTGAACATTGTACAGGTGGGTTACCATCTCTCCTTGGCTGTGATGCAAATTGCCTTCAAGGGTCATAATCCAAACCGACGGATCCTCCGGGTGTTGCATCAACGTTCCAAGATTCTCATCTGCGAGTCTGCTATATGTCGCAGCGGCTGACTCCTCCACCTCTATAGTTTTTTCATTGATGGTATAGAGTGTTTCCTTAGACAATATATCTCTCATCATTTCAAGCGCTTGATCTAGTTTTCTGAGGATTTTTTCAATTTCCCACCAAAGATCTTCGTCCAACCGACGATGTGGCAATCCTGCCATCTGTTGTACTTCATCTTTGAATGGAATTCCTGCAGGAAAGAGTTGATCACCCCATCTGAACAAATACCATCTAAACAGGTGGGAGGCAACGTGGCTTATATTGTTTCTGATGCTCCATCCAGACCAACCCCATTTATCGCTGACCCAATCCAATTGTTCGTCAGACAAGCCCTCGATTTCTGTCTGGACCATAGAAAAGTATTCATCAAACAATGGAAAATTCTGTAACGCTGATCCTCCAGTATCTGTACCGTTGTCCGGCATTTGATCCTCCCTGTTAGTAGACTGATTCAAAATCCAAGCCGATAAATCTCCATCTAGCTGTACATAGGGGTACCGTCTATACCTAAAACCAACGATCGGAGACCATTAGTTCTGAGACTATCATCGAGCATCCTCTTTGTCGAGAAAATCTATATGGGCCAAATTGGCCTGCCTTATGCTAATCTTCGTGCTTATTATTCATTCGAAATTTAGGACGTGATTCCAACAAATTCATGACAAACGCTCCTGCCATCCCAATACTAAACCGGCATGCTAACGTGATAGTTCTGTGCCTGGCTATAGTCCTAAACATGATTGGGCAGGGTGTTGTATCTCCGTCGATTCCCCTATTTGCTAAAGAGTTCACCACAGCGCCAACCTTGATAGGATTAGCTGTTGTAATGATAGCCACAGGAAGAATGATTATGAGTCTTCCGGGTGGTGTTTTAGTACAAACATTGGGCAGAAAACCGGTCTTGGTGATTGGTATGGCTGCAATGGGAATAGGAGCAATCATGTCTCCTTTCGCCACAAACATTAATTACCTGATTATATTTCGACTAATTTCAGGCCTAGGCACCGGCGCGTTTGTACTCGGATCAATGGTTTATCTGAGGGATGCCTCTTCCCCGCGATCGCGAGCCCGATATCAGAGTTTAAACGAGCTTTCTATTCTGTTTGGGATCAGCATAGGCGCTATCACAGGCGGATTTCTTGCCGAAGCCTGGGGCCTCAAATCTACTTTTTTTATACAAGCTATAGTGTCATTTGCAGCTGTGCCAATTCTTATTTTGTTTTTACCTGAGACTAAAAATAGGACAAGACTTCTGCCGCCTAGTGCTGTGTCCGGACGGACTGATTACGACCGATCTGAAAAAGCTGTATTGAGACGCCTGATATTCTCACCCGGGTTTCTGGCAGTTGCCTTACTTTCTCTGTGGATCGTCACCAATCGCCAAGGCGCAAGGTTTTTCGTCATGCCCCTATTGGCAGGGGCAAAAGGGTTTGGACCTACCGACATAGGCCTCTTCTTTTTCTGCACCCACATACCCCAGTTTTTCGCCGTCTTGGTATCCGGGCTCGTTACAGATCGTTTCGGAAGAAAAATAGCTTTATTGCCGGCCGCTGCCCTGATTGGGATTGGTATAGTAACGTTCATAAACAGCGATAGTCTTTGGATGTTACTACTGTCGGCTACACTACTTGGCATGGGGGAAGGATTAGCGACACCCCCTACTGCAACTTATTTTGCAGATGTATCTCCCCGCGGACTCGAAGGTGTCACAATGGGCATTTATGGAACCTTTGGCGGATGTGGCGCTCTTATAGGAGCAACGGCCCTCGGTTTTATTTCAGACCTTTACAGTTTCGAATTAGCGTTATGGGTAGATGCACTAGTGTTCATATGCTTGGTTTTGCTTGTAATCGCGTTGGTTCGCAGCACCGTTCCAAAGAACTTTTCGGCCCAGTCTAAACCCTTGTCAGCTTGACCTCACACTCCTAGGCCGGCTACCATCGCCGAGAAGTCCTCGATTGGCTTGCCACATATGCTGTTGGCGAACCTTCGCACCCGGAGTCTATACACGCTTGTTCGCCATACTCGATCATATCCACGCCTTTGGGTCCCGGTTCTTTACCGCACTTCATTACTCGGACTACCGAAAACTCTGGGTAGGGACGGCTTTGTCTCAATCAGGCAACTGGGCACTAATAGTCTCCCGTGCTGCCCTTGCCCTTAACCTTACCGGAAGTTCAGGCTCCGCCGGGGTAGTTACGTTCGCAGCAATGATCCCAGCGGTGGTGATCTCCCCCCTCGCTGGATATCTGGCTGATAGATTCGATAGGAAAATAGTCTTGGCCGGCGCTTACTCTACCAACATTATAGCTAACCTGATTTTAGCCGGGTTAGTAATTTCAGGTCGGGTAGAATTCTGGCAACTTGTATTCCTATCCTTAATCAGCGGAATAGGACGCGCCAGCCAAATGCCCGCGGCACAGGCTCTTCTTCCCAACTTGATTCCCTCCAACATACTTGTCAATGGAGTTGCGCTCCATCACGCGACCCAACAGGGCGGGAAAATGCTCGGTCCACTTTGCATACTGCCCGCTATTCTTATGGGACATAGTTCGCTCGCATTTCTTATTTCATCAGTGCTCTATATTGGGGGATTGGCGATCGTCCTTAGAATCCGCACTACATCGCGAGGCGTTGTCAAATCAGATCAAGGCGTCGCCAAGAACTTGGTCCAGGGTCTATCTTTCGTTTACAGCAACGGTATGCTTCTTTCGATATTCTTGATCGCGGTTCTCCACTGTGCTCTAACAATGTCGTATGAAACATTGTTCCCTGCGCTATCACGCGACAGGCTGGGACTAACTGACGCCATCGGGCTCTATAAAGGCGGGAGTTTGTTGATGATAGGAATAGGATCTGGGTCCTTCATTTCATCTTTTCTCATCGCAGGTATACGAAGTGCAAAAATACGTGGCAACTTATTTTTTGTCTTTGGAATCCTCAGCGGCGTTGCCCCATTCGCTCTAGGCCTAGCTCCATCACTCTCCATTGCCATTATTGCGGCTTTTGGCGTCGGGCTCTCTCAAGCAGGATTTATGACGTTAACCCAGTCGATGGTTCAACAGATCGTTCCTGACGAAATCCGTGGAAGAGTCATGGCCGTGTACAGCTGGCATATCCAAGGTTTCATGGCGTCCTTTAATATACTCAACGGTTTCCTTACAGATACACCATGGCTGAATGCCACCCGAGTACTATCCGGCATGAGTGCCATATTCACGGCAATTATGTTCCTTAGCATCGGACGAACACCATTACGTCGAATTTATCGTCACGGTTTATCGCAGACGGAGCACCTAGCCTCACCTTTGTAACTCCTTAGGCTGCGCTACCTCAATCAATGGAGATAATAATGAATGCTCATCGTAAAGTTTTAGTCACAGGATCAGCTGGATATATAGCTTCCCAGATATTGCCCACCTTTCGCCAACGCTACAATCTTACTTTGTTGGACATAGCCAAGCAGGGCAAAACAGCATATGGAGATGAGGATCTACAATTAGTTGATCTACACAACCCCGATATTGACACATACAAGCATCACTTCCAGGGAATCGACACCGTAGTACACCTTGCGTGGCGCAGATCAGAAGGACGTGGGACCCCTGGTAACATAAACGATTTTACGGCCGAGTATTCCAACATTCTGTTGGCCCAAAATATATATAGAGTTTCTCTAGAAACCGGTGTTTCGAGAGTAGTAGTCGCTAGTTCTAACCATGCGGCCGACTGGTATGAACATAATCTTATACATAGCAAACAGATGGAAATAGTAGAGCCATATCAAATCCCGTTGTCGGATAACTTCTATGGATGGGCGAAAGCTACTTATGAACACCTTGGGTTTGTATTTGCAACCGGAGTTTTCGGCCGTCGCCTCGAAAACGTCCAGATACGTATTGGAGCTCCACGAGACATCCGACTCAAAGATTCCAGCTCTTCGGCAATTGCGGAATACAAGCGTGATCTCGGCGCCTATATCAGCCCACGAGATTTAACTCAACTATTTGTACGGTCGATTGAAGCTGAAAATATAGAAGACGAATTAGATATCCCGTGGTTGGTAGTTTACGGCATCAGTGATAACACTCGTAACTTCTGGTCCTTGCAGAACGCCCGCCAGGTTTTAGATTACACACCAGAAGACGACTCTGAAATCAAATACTTTAAAGAAATCCAAGATGTACTTTATGGAACCAATGCTTCCGCAGGCCCTGGACGCGTCGGTCCATAGACAATCCGGTCAGATGGTCGCGTATTCACCGGAGTGTTTGCCCAGTCAGATCAAACACAGATTCAGCCATAATAGACAACCACCGCCATGATTGTTCATGATTTCTGGTGGATTCTGGCACATCAAAATACGTATCCAAAACGAGATATTTTGCTCCAAGATTGTGCAATCCATCTAGATCACGTCTTACCTGGTCCAATGTTCCTTCGCCAGCTCGTCGGCTATCTTCTGGCATCGGCGAATCGGTCAACAATAGCCGCATTCTTGGACAAAAGTCAGGTACACTTGCGCCTTCTTCTTCAGCAATTCGAGTCAGTCGTGGCAACAGGTCCATTTGCAGCTCATCTACCCTTACCCGGGTTGGATGCCATCCATCACCAAAACGGACGGCCCGTCTCAAAGACCTGTCACTCGTCCCGCCCACCCATATCGGCGGATGGGGAATGCGTAATGGTTTCGGAGCTGAATTTACGTTGTCAAAATCAACAAACTGTCCGTGGTAAGACTCTCGTCCACCGGTCCACAATCTTTTAAGAGCTTCCAGATAATCGTCGGTCATCGCCCCTCTTTTATTAAACGGAAGCCCAAGTGTTTCAAACTCTTGTTTCGCCCAACCAACTCCAACACCCAAAATAAATTTCCCTCCACTGATTTGATCAATATTGGAGCACATCCGCGCTAGGAGAACAGGATGACGGTAAGGCACTATGACAACTGTAGTCCCTAATTCCAAGCTCGTCGTTATCCCTGCGAGCCAGGATAACGTAACAAACGGATCATAAAACGGGGCGGGATAGCGTTCTTCTACATCTGGCGTCATCGCTATATGATCCGACACCATTAAAAGATGATATCCAAGAGCCTCTGAGAGGTTTGCCCATCGCTCTAACGAGTGGGGAGTAACCCCCGGTCCAAAATTTAACAGATTAACTCCGACTTTCAATTTGCACTCCTGATTCGGGTTTGCCAATTATAAGTTATCGCAAATTTCACCAGCAAACTTGACGTTCGTCGCAGACTATAAGAGTCTAAGACAATCTTCAACTCCAGTGGAGGAATAAATGACACGGATCATCGTTGGCACAGACGACTACACTTTTGAAATGGTGCGTCCCTGGGGCACTCTCCCAGCTGGCATGAGTTTTGGAACCATAAGCCACGTGGCCGTAGATTCTGCAGATAGAGTCTACGTCTACCACAGGGGTGATCCTCCTGTTGTAGTATTTGATACGGATGGGAACTATCTCAGCAGCTGGGGCTCCGGAGTAATTGCTGACGCTCACGGGATCTACATGACCCCGGACGACGATTTGTTTATGGTAGATCGAGATGTACATGAAGTTATAAAATTCACGTTAGACGGCAAACCTCTGCTCCGCCTCGGTCAACGCGAAAAACCGGCATTACAGGCACCATTTAACCATCCCACCGACGTTGCCGTGGCCCCAAACGGAGATATTTATGTTTCCGATGGATATGCTAATTCTTGCGTTCACCGGTTTGATGCAGAAGGAAAGTACATACTGTCCTGGGGCTCTCCAGGAGCAGATTCCGGGCAGTTCACCACTCCTCACGGTATCTGGGCTCCTGAAGACGGCAGAATATACGTTACGGACCGAGAAAATAACCGCGTGCAGGTTTTCTCCCCGGAGGGAGATTACTTAGACCAGTGGAGCGTCAGAATCGGTGCCATGGACATTTTTATGGATCCCAAAGGAAATTTCTTCGTCACTGATCAGACACCTGGGTTCACGGTTTTCGACCGTGACGGGACTATAGTCACGAGGGCCCGTACGTTTGAGAACGCCCACGGATTGTGGGGAGACAGCAAAGGGAATATGTATTTAGCACCCGCTACAATCGGGGGACTTATGACCAAACTGATCAAACAGTAAGGGCCATGACACGTTCGTTCATTTCGGATATCATCTCGGGACGGTTTAAGAAGAAATCATGAATGTTCCAATTGCATATACGATTCTCCATTGTCCTGCCTGCGACAAGCTGCGCGATACATGGAAGCAGGACGGAATCATCTACGAAGAACGCCGAGTAGACGAAAGTCAGGAAGCCTTGGACGAAGCACTCCAATATGGTAGTTCGGTGCCGATTATCGTGTACCCGGACGGCAGAGTGGAGGAGGGGAGTTTCCTCGGGGTATCAGGTTGAGCTGTCGGCTGACGGGCCGTTGGCCCGTTTCTGCCCTCTAAGCTATTAAACGGAGGCACGCAAGCCATGATAGAACAGATTTCTGTTGTAACACATGAGCGATTTGCTCAGGGAATGGCATACGCTGAATACATCGACCAAATAAAAGTGAACAAGAAGCTTTTCCAGAAATATTACGATGAATTCACACTCTCTGATGAAGAATCAGATTTTTTCCGTCAATGTGCTGGGAAACCGAACGGGCTCACGAAATTGTTGGTGCTAGGGGAAGATTGGTGTCCGGATGTCTACCGCGGTATTCCAACGATAGCCCGGGTAGCGGAAGCGGCCGAGTTAGAGTTGCGAATTTTTCCGCGTGACGATAATTTGGACATAATGAACGAGTTCCTGAAAGAGGGCAAATACCAGTCCATCCCGGCGTTCGTCTTTTACACTGACAATCTTGATTATATTTGTCACTGGATCGAGAGACCTGAAATCGGGAACCAGGAGAGCGCGGCTATCGAGGAGGCAATCCGTGGCGAAAACCCTGATATCACTGACAGAGAGTTCGGGATAGAGCGCCGTAATCGTACCGCCGCCAGATTTCCTATGTGGCAGGGTGCGACAGTACGGGAGCTTCAAGACATGCTTGCGACTCATTTCAACTAACTCACCATTGAAAGGTATTGGCTATGAAATTTGGCATGAACCATATACATTTGAAAGCTGAGGACGTACGTGCTACAGCAAGTTGGTACGCTGATAATTTTGGCGCCACAATTATTGAAGAAGTAAACAACAACGGAGTCACCACAATCCGCACAGAAATCGGTGGTGTTCGGATTAACATAACGGAACCGCCTCCTGAAGGGCTGCCTGAAGGAACCTCATCAACACACATGGGCCTGGAACATTTCGGCCTCGGCACTGATGACATAGATGCAGCTATGGACGCGTTAAAACAAAACGGTGTCGCTGTGCTGGAACCGATCCGGACATTACCTTCGGGACTTCGGATTGCATTCGTAGAAGCACCCAACAATGTCCGGCTAGAACTTGTAGAATCCAGTTAGATTCCTTAGCCGGCAAATTTGTAATATTTACCTGCGACTAAATCACAATTTCCTAGATTCCTGCAACTTCATACTGCTTGATCATCCAATAAGCAGACTGGTAGCGCATGTCCCGTTGCATTGGCATCTACTGATTAGCAAGCCATATATGTATATATGGCTTGGGGACTTGCAAAGCCAAGTTAGATGCTGCAGTTAAAGTTCTGAGGGATCCCAGTATTCCCACTAATTTTTCGTAAAGTTGGCTTCTTTTACTGACCTGTTATAACCTGCCGTTGCTTCGGTTTTATGTGTGTCGAATTTCAAGAGTTCCCTGTAATCCGCTGCCGCCTCTCCGTAATCACCGGCTGCCTCATGGGTTATCGCCCGACCCAAATAGGAGCTTCCAAGCATGTGGCCAAAATGGATCGCTTTGGTATAGTCAGATATAGCTTCTTGATAGTTGCCAAGGATTCTGTTGGACAGTGCCCGGATCAAGTATGCCTCAGCTGACTCTGAATCTATTTCAATCGCCCTAGTGCAGTCCGCTGCAGCCTTTTGGTCGTTGCCGAGTTCACTGTGAGATTCCGACCGCTTCAAGTAGGCCTGTAAATAATGAGGATCAATCTCAATTGCCGCGGTGCAGTCCGTTATCGCCTTGTGGATGATGTAAAGTTTTCTGTAGGAAAAGGCTCTATAAAAGTACGAATACTTGGAATTAGGATCGATCTCAATCGCCTTCGTGTAGTGCACTATAGCTTTTACATGGCTTTCATCGTCACCCCGGCCCCCGTACGATTGTGCCCGGTTAAAGTAGCTTCCTCCTAATTCAGGTTTTATTCTTATATACCTACTATAGTCGACTATCGCCTCTTGATAACTGCCAAGTCGCGTGTGGCATTGTGCCCGCTCGTTGTATGCATCTCCGTCATCAGGGTCAATCTCAATTGCGCAGGTGTAATCCGCTATCGCTTCCTCATAGTTGCTCAGAAACCTGTGAGAGCGTGCCCGTTGAAGGTAAAGATCATCAAAGTCCGGATCTATCTTGATCGCCCGCGTATAATCGGTTACTGCTTTTTTATGATGGCCGAGGTCGGCGCGAGAAACTCCCCGGTTGAAGTAGGCAAACGCATGCTGGGGGTAATCTTTGATATGTATTGTATAGTCAGTTATAGCCATCCCATTATGACCTAATTTGGCAAGTGACAATCCCCTCTCGAGGTAGGCCCAGCTGTCCTCCGTAGGATCTATCTCTATAGCCCGCGTGTAGTCTTCTACAGCCTCTTTGTGATTGTTCAGAGCTCTGTGAGATCGAGCCCGGTTGTAGTAGGCATCTTTGCCGTCAGGATATATCTCTATAGCCCGCGTGTTATCCGCTATAGCCTCTTTGTGATTGTTCAGAGCTCTGTGGGAAAGCGCCCGGCTGAAGTAGGCATTCCTGTAATCGGGGTCTATCTCTATAGCCCGCGTGTAGTCTTCTATAGCCTCTTTATAATTGTTCAGATCCCTGTGGGAAAGCGCCCGGTTGTAGTAGGCATTCCTGTAATCGGGGTCTATCTCTATAGCCCGCGTGTAGTCTTCTATAGCCTCTTTATAATTGTTCAGATCCCTGTGGGAAAGCGCCCGGTTGTAGTAGGTAGCTTTGTCGTCAGGGTCTATCTCTATAGCCCGCGTGTAGTCTTCTACAGCCTCTTTGTGATTGTTCAGAGCTCTGTGGGATCG
>VEXF01000025.1 GCA_009391275.1 SAR202 cluster bacterium AD-804-J14_MRT_500m
ACAAATCCAAGAAGACGTTAGCAGACGGAAGATGATTATGCCCTGTATGTAATGGAACCATAGCCATTCATATTCTACACGGAGATTGGCATTCTGGATTAACCGTTATGTTAGAATTTTCTTATGGAACCTGTAATTCAGATAGAAGGTCTAGTAAAAATATTTGGTAACATCAAAGCCGTTGACGACGTCTCCCTGACTATCCAAAGAGGCGAGATTTTTGGCCTTTTAGGCCCTAATGGCGCTGGCAAGACCACCACATTGGAAATGTTAGAAGGCCTACAAAACCCTACCATGGGACATATCACGGTATTAGGATTAGATATGCCCGACAGATCATCAGAGATTAAAGAGCGTATTGGCGTACAACTCCAATCATCTGCTTACTTCGATTTTCTAACGTTAAGAGAAATCTTGAACTTATTTGGTAATTTCTACCGCAGGCATGTAAATGCAGACGACCTCCTCAAACTGGTCTCCCTACAGGACAAAGCGGACACATTGTTAAAGAAGCTATCTGGTGGCCAAAAACAAAAGTTTACCGTAGCTGCGAGTTTAGTGAATGATCCAGATCTTATCATCTTGGATGAACCTACAGCAGGTCTTGACCCTATTGCCAGGAAAAGCCTCTGGGATCTTATTCGTAAGATTCATGATCAACAGAAAACCATTGTACTAACTACGCATTATATGGAAGAAGCTGAAGAACTCTGCCACCGAGTTGCTATCATGGATCAAGGCAAGGTGTTGGCGGTAGATTCAGTCACAAATTTGATACGTCTGTTAGATGACGGCTACCAACTATCCATGGAGACATCTGGACGACTAGATCTCGAATCGGATCTGCCGATGTTACAGCCTAATTATAAAGACAACGGATTTACAATTTCGATGCGGGTTAAGAATCCTGGGCAAATTCTACCTTTGATCATCGGTCTTGCAGAACGGCAAGGAGTATCCGTAGAGCATTTAACAGTAACATCCGCTACACTTGAGGATGTGTTTTTGGACCTTACTGGTCGGCACCTAACAGGTTAAGCCGTGTTGGGATTGTTCTCAGCCAACATCAAAATGCTCCTAAGAGACCGGGAGGCTTTGTTTTGGGCTTTGGCGTTTCCACTTGTGTTTGTAGTCGTTTTCGGATTATTCGACGTTGGGAAAACAAGTCCATACCGCATGGCAATTGTAGACTTGGCTGAGTCCCCTCTTTCACGATCGATCAAATCTGAGTTATCTCAGTTTGATATGCTGCGCATTAACAACGAATTTTCATCTGAGTCCGACAGCAGACAGGCTGTTGAAGACGGCCTAGTGGAATTCGCTCTAGTAATCCCATCTGAACTCTCAAGAATAGACGATTCAACTGCTACGAACACACCTGTGAGGATGACATTATACTTCGACCAAAACGGCCCCCAACCCAACCAATTAGTTTTTGGAGCGGTCAACCAGGCGCTGGGCCACGAGAATCTCGAGTCACCTAACACTCCACACCTAATCAATCTAAATCCTCAAACGGTGAAAAGTCCTCCTATAACTTATTTCGATGTGGTTCTAATTGGTCTTGTTGGCATGGGGGTTATGTTCAATTCTATCCTTGTTATAGGAGTAAAATTAACATCATATCGTCAGCAAAACATACTCAGACGTATTTTAGTTACTCCTCTGAAAGTGCGTAACTATTTCGCATCAGTCATCCTTACCCACATGCTCCTCTCCTTGGTACAAACAGTCATCATCCTTGCCACAGGAATTTTGATATTTGACGCCCACATAGTTGGCAATATTGTGTGGTTATTCCCAATAATCATTCTTGCAAATTTCGTTTTCCTCAACATTGGCTTTTCCATTGGAGGATGGTCCCGTAGTCCGGCGGCAGCTTCGGGCCTTGGAAACATAATTGTAATGCCGATGATGTTTTTCTCCGGAACTTTCTTTCCAACTTCCAACTTACCTTCATTTCTTCCGGACCTGGTAAAGATATTACCTTTAACACCAACTTTAGACGCACTTAGATCGGTTGGCATTGATGGGAATCCTTTATGGCAAACGTGGCCAGAACTGGCCATGCTAGCAGGATGGGGCATAGTGTCCGCAGGATTTGCAATTAAAGTGTTCAGGTTTGATCAACCTGATTGAATTCTGTTTTTGATCCTACTAAAGAGACAGTGGACATAGACCAGAGTTTGAACGAGCGCTGGATGCAATCGTGGGGATAGTTGAAAGTATATCCTTCGGTTACAGAAACGATTTGTTTTTATTAATTTCTCGGTTGTCCCCATGAATAACCAACGATCAGTAGTAACGATCAGTTATCTGACTAATCTCCCAGAGCAACAAACCCATAGAACTGGTCACGATCTAATATTTGCTTCAGCGCCTCCACACCCATATTCATCGGATGTGTAGGAAGAGCCCATTCCTCAGCAAGAACGTGATGTATCACGCTAAGTTTCATAGGTTTGTTGCCCCCTTTCAAAAGGACACGAAACACAATTTCCTGAAGCGGCATTGCGGCATCAATAAAATCTTCTTTTTTGCTGCAACATCTAGCGATTTGTTTAATATGGTCGGCTGCAACCGACGAACCTTTGTTACCGACTTTGCCCATACAAGCCGAGCACAGACGGGCGGCTAATACCCCTTCTATGGATCTATTTTCTGATTCAGCCCATTTAGCGTCAATAAAGTAAGCTGCTGCTTCTACGGTTATTGATTCTAAGTTTTCGTGCACATTTGTCATATTTAAAACCCTACCTCTTCATTCCAATCGATCATTTTTACTTTGACTATTTCACCAGGTCTGATTTGAGCTACATCCTCCGGACAGATAGCTAAACCATTAGCTCGAGTCATAGATGTTAAGATATTAGACCCTTGAGGCCCCACAGGAGTAGCATGAAAAACTCCATCGTGTTTGGTCACTACTACCCGGGCAAACACCCGTCGGCTATCGTAGTTGAAAATCGGGGTTTGAATTACTGCCTCTACAGTAGGACGAGCCAATCTGACCTTACCCAGCATCTTAAGTATAGCTGGTCTCGCAAATTCTTCAAATGCAACCATCGCACTAACAGGATTTCCGGGAAGACCCAGATGTGGGATCCGCCGACCATGACCGCCTCTTAACATTCCCCAGGCTAACGGCTTTGCTGGACGCATCCGAACCGACCAAAAATTCATTTCACCAAGCTCTGCGAGCACGTCTTTTACAACATCGTAGTCGCCTTTGGATACGCCTGCAGATGTTAAGATCAAATCCGCGTTAAGACATTCTTTCAGTTTGGCTCGAACGTCGGCTAAGTTATCGCGAGCAATTCCGATCACATGAGGAATACCACCGTGCTTTTGTACTGCAGCAGCTAGGCCAAAGCTATTGGAATCAAATATCTTACCAGGCTGTTGGCTCTCCCCCGGCGCCAGTAACTCATTCCCTGTAGCTAAGATCGATACATCGGGTCGACGTATAACATTGACGGCAGTAAACCCTAAGGAGGCCAAAACGCCTATCTCAGATGGGCGGACAACTGTTCCCTTTTTTAAGACTAGTTCTCCTAACTCCACGTCTTCTCCAGCAGGCCGCACATTAGAGTTTATCTTTTCTTTTGTTTGAATTCCGATTTCATCAAGGTTATTCCCCAGGGCTTTACGTTCCACCTCATCAGTTAGTTCAAAGGGCACAACGGTATCGCAGCCAGGAGGAATAGTCGCGCCAGTCATAATACGGATAGCGGTGCCTGGAACCACAGCAGTTTCAGGAACTTCACCTGCGGCCACCGTTCCTATTACTTGGAGAATGATGGGCTTCTCCTTGGTTACTCCATCCAAATCTATGTTTCTTACCGCATATCCATCCATTGCAGAATTATCGGTGGGTGGTATTTTTATAGGTGCTGTCACGTCTTCAGCCAGGACCTGACCCAACGTTTCAAGCACCTGTTTCTTTTCGGCTTCGAGGGGTTTGAAGCGCGCTATGATACGTTCCAACGCATCCTCTACACTGAGCATATCAGCATGATAATGCTCCTGGTGTCCGTGTATTTTCGTCATTGTACGTTTGCGCTGTGTCCCCGTAATGTAGCATTGAATTGATGACTTAGAGAACGGATTGCTTTCTCCATTGCCTTTCCTATTTCGTCTGCAGATAAAGTTCTATCAGATGATTGAAAATAAATCCGGTACGCCAATGAGCTCATACCAGTCGGTATACCTTCCCCATCATAGGCATCAAACAGGACAGCTTTTTCCACGAGCGGTGTACCTCTAATCACTCGTTCAATCTCTGCTGACGTTACCTTCTGGTCTACCAATATAGAGAGATCTCTTATTGAACTAGGGTATCTAGATAAGGGCTTTACCGTGCCCCTTTCAGTCGAAACAGAATTCATTAGACACTCTATATCTAATTCGATGTATGCTGTAGTGCCACCGTCTGCAGCGAATTGATCCAAGATCGACGGGTGAACCTCTCCCACGACGCCAATAGCTGTCTCTCCAATCAGGATTTCAGCGACACGGTTCGGATGGAAAAACGACTCATTCATGGCCCTGAACGTCCCAGCTAAACCTAGCTGAACCAGAAGCGCCTCGACGATTCCTTTCGCATCAAAAAATCCTTGCTCGTTGCTGTCGCCAAGCCAGCCTTCGTCAGTTCGAGGCCCCCGAAAGACGGCAGCTGCCGTCTCTCTCTCCTCCGGCAAATCATCGATTCTACCAAGATATATCCTGCCTATTTCGAATAATTTAATCGGACCCCGGTGATAGCTTAAGTTGGCGGCTAAAGTTCTTAAAATGCTGGCTCGTAATGTGGGCCGTAAATATTCATAATCCATACTCATTGGATTAGCCAATTTCAAAAGAGTCTCGGATCGAGCCTTAAATCCAATTTTCCCTAGTGCATCCAGATTGACAGCTGAATAAGAGATAACCTCTTGCAATCCTTCCTTCACAAAAAAATCTCTTATTTGTTCTCTAAACTCTCTAAGAGGCTGCGGTTCAAAGGCAGGGATGTGTGTTGAGAGCATCGTGGTAGGAATATCATCATAGCCGATGACACGGGCAACCTCTTCCACCAAATCTTCTTCTATCTCAATGTCACTTCGCCAATATGGTGGTCTCACTTCAAGAGAATCCCCGTTGCAGGTTTCACATATAAACCCTAAAGAAACAAGGACAGCCGCCGCCTTTTTTAAAGGAATTTCTACCCCTAATACCTTTCGGATTTTGCCGGCTGTCAGAGTAATTCGAGTTACATTCTGCATCCCAGGATAGACATCAATTATGCCTTTGGCTACCTCTCCACCAGCCACTTGATGCAGGATCCGTAGTGCACGCCTCAGAGCCGGTTCTACCAAGTTAGGGCGGGTTCCTTTTTCAAAACGTAGAGTTGCTTCGGTCCTTAGGCCTAACGATTGTGCAGTCTGGCGATTATTTGAAGGAAGAAAACTAGCTGACTCTATCAGAACGTCAATTGTCTGATTTGTAATTTGGCTCTCCATGCCACCTATAACACCACCGATTCCAACGGCGTCCCGGGTATCCGCTATCACCAAGTTATCAGAAGAGAGCAAACGAGTCTCGCCATCTAGTGTTTGCACCGCCTCCCCGGTCCAAGCCCGTCGGACAACTATTCTACGTTTAAGCAATTTGTTAAAGTCGAATGCATGAAGAGGTTGACCATATTCCAGCATTACATAATTAGTAACATCCACAACGTTGTTAATTGGCCTAAACCCGCATTTGACCAATCTATCTTGTAACCAAATAGGGGATGGCCCTACTTTGATGCCTTGAACAAGCCCAGCTGCGTAACGTGGGCAAAGCTGAGGATCCATGATCGTTACCGATGTCTGACTTTGAATATCTGGTCCATTTTCTGGATACGATGCATCCGGGAAATGGACTTTTTTATTTGTTAAAGCACCGACCTCGAAAGCTACTCCTAACAGGGACAACCAATCCGACCTATTGGGTGTGACTTCTAGATCCAATACAGTGTCCCCCATGTAGGCATCAAGTGATTTCCCGATTGGAGCATCTTCCGGCAATATCATGATGCCGTTATGATCATCGCCTAGCCCTAGTTCTTTTTCCGAACAAACCATCCCCTCAGACACAACGCCTCGGATTGTGGCAGACTTTAGAACCGATGATCTTCCAGTACGTGCGTCTATTAGATTAGCACCCACTTGAGCAAACGCAATTTTTTGACCCGCGGCAATATTTGGTGCACCACACACTACTCGATTTGAGTTCTCCCCGGCGTTCACAATACAAACAAAGAGACGATCTGCGTTAGGGTGTGGTTCGACTCTTTCTACATATCCAACAGAGCAGTGCTCCCACCCACCAATGGTCTGAACGCCTCCAACTTCTAAACCAGCCATTGTCAGCCGGTGGGATAAATCTTCAACCGGGAGGTCCATATCGACAAGCTCTGCAAGCCAAGAGAGTGGGATTAACATATACGTCCATACAACATCAGGTTTGTTACCAACCACGAGTCTTTAGATTTCATATTAGACGCTGCATATATTTCACAAAGAGTTCAAATTTCCTTTGACTTCTACTAGATGCTTATGGATACCACCAATAGATGAAGATCAGGAGTCACTAATTTGTTAATGGAGATAGGCATTACCTAGTTTGTCGCATCTTTTTACCAAATTAACTGGCCAACACCATAGCTTGGTCTAAAGTTACAGTCAACGAATCATCGATCAGAATTGGCTAAGAAATCGTAGATCGTTGGAATAGAAAAGGCGTATATCCTCAATGCCATATTTAAGCATCGCAATGCGTTCAGGCCCCAGACCAAACGCGAATCCAGTGTAAACCTCAGGATCGTAACCTACTCCTTCCAAAACGTGTGGATGAACCATACCAGCTCCTAGAATCTCCAACCAACCTGATTCACGACAAATCCGACACCCTGCTCCTCTCCCATCACAAGCGAAGCAGTCTACTGACATGTCTACTCCGGGCTCCACAAATGGGAAATAGTCACAGCGGAACCGAACCTTCCTATCAGGCCCGAAAATCCTGCGCGAGAATTCGTAAAGGGTTCCTTTCAGATCCGAGAACGTTATCCCCTTGTCAACTGCTAGGCCCTCAATTTGATAAAAATGCCATTCGTGTGTGGCATCAGTAGCTTCATATCGATAACACTTACCTGGAACTATCACTCTCACAGGTGGTTTCTTGCTTTGCATGGTCCGTGCCTGCATTGGAGATGTGTGTGTGCGCAGCAGCATGGGACGATGCCCGGTATCATCAGAATAATCAATCCACAATGTATTCCACATATCCCTAGCTGGATGATCTTTGGGTATGTTAAGCAGTTCAAAGTTATAGTGATCCCACTCCACCTCAGGACCTTCTATAACCTGAAATCCCATGCCAATGAAAGCATCACATATCTCACGGATCATTTGCGTAAGGGGATGGAAACGCCCCGTAGTAGAAGGACGCCCAGGCCGTGTTACATCAATGGGACCTTCACCAGCTAACCCTGACAAGTGAATAAGTTTCACCCTGTCTTGTGCTTCAGCCAAGGCGGTCTCTAAATGTTCTTTAATCGTATTCGCTTTGGATCCCGCCAGCCTGCGATCTTCTGCCGATAAGTCCTTGAGACCCCTGAGGATAATTGTAAGCCGACCTTTCCTTCCCAAATAAGAAAGTCGCCAATTTTCTAATTGTGTTTCTGCGTTCAATGCATCCAGTTCACCCAATGCGCAGGTTTCTATTTCAGTTAGCGTTTTACTCAAAGAGGAGGAGGTCACAGAAGCGCACCTACGTACTAGAGTGAAGTTACGAAATCCTTCGCAATTCGGCCGGATATTGAAGCTCATTATAAAATTTAGGCACACAATGGGTCAAGGAACGTCGAAAATTGGCTGTATGAGAGATAGATAATGGCTCAAAATTCGTTGACAAGCCAGAATGGCTATCTTAAAATTGGGGCTCAAATTCAGTGTAATTGGCGAAGGATCACCTTTCATGCTTAGAATACGCCTCCGGAGGGTTGGGAAAAAGAAACAGCCCTCCTATCGAATAGTTGTTGCTGACTCTCGATCTCCCCGAGATGGCGCCTTTGTAGAGCGCATCGGGCACTATAATCCCAGGGAAGATCCGCCAGCAGTGACTTTGGATAAAGATCGTGCCCGCGAATGGCTCCGCCAAGGCGCCCAACCATCGGATGCCGTTTCTCTCATCTTCAAGTGGGAAAAGTTAGATGAGGAAGAACCGTCGCGGTAATGCAAGATCTGATCGAGTTCATTGCCAAAAGCTTAGTAACAAAGCCAGAAGAAGTGAAAGTTACTTCAGAAACTGAACATGATCGGATGATTTTGAGGTTAGAAGTAGCGGAAGAGGATAAAGGGCGAATTATCGGACGAGAAGGTCGCGTAGCCCAAGCCATGAGAACTTTGCTGCGCGTAGCTGCGATAAAAGATGGAACTAGAGTAGTACTTGAAATAACATAAAATTCGCATATTTAGTTGACGGTTGTCTATAAAAATCCCCCGGATTCAATAGCTGGGGGATTTTAGTATTACGGCGCTCACAGGCATATTATCTTATTTGCTTTAGCTACTTTGGACCATTCGACATTAATGGTAAAATAGAATAGAGGAATGCGACCTAGGGGAAGGCGGTAGCGCAAGTGTCGGGTCACTCTAAATGGAAAACTATCAAACACAAAAAAGGTGCCACTGACGCCAAACGCGGCGTATTATTCACCAAACTCTCGCGCGACATTACCTTAGCAGCCAAGCTAGGCGGCGGTTCCGACCCTGATATGAATTATCAACTTCGCCTTGCTATAGATAAAGCAAAGACCAGCAACATGCCGACCGACAACATTGAACGAGCGGTAAAACGAGGTCTGGGAGAAGGTGAGGATCAGGAGCAGCTAGAAGGCGTTCTCTATGAAGGATATGGACCGGGTGGTGCAGCTATCATGCTTCATGCAATTACATCTAACCGCAATAGAACTGCTTCCAGCGTTCGATCAACATTCTCCAAAAGCGGTGCCAATCTAGGCGAGTCTGGTTGTGTTGCTTGGAATTTTGAAACTAAAGGAATCATCACACTCGAGGCAAACCAAGCTATGGCAGAAGATATAGCGCTCTCAGCGATAGACGCCGGAGCTGAGGATGTATCGATTGAGCAAAATTTTATAGAAGTTTTCACAGCGCCATCTGACCTCATACGAGTGCGGCAAAGTCTTGAAGCAGCTGATGTGCCCATCTCAAATGCCGAACTTTCAATGGTCCCTAAGGTCACAGTAGAACTTGACGATAAACAGGCCGAACAAACATTACGCCTATTAGATCTTTTGGAAGACCTAGAGGATGCCCAGAAAGTGTACACAAATGCCGATTTCTCCGACGATGTCCTAGAGAAATACCGTGGCGAAGGATAGCAACACTCTTTGAGAGTCCTTGGCATAGACCCTGGAACGCTCCAGTTGGGATATGGGCTGATTGAAGAAGTTCAAGGTCGCCTCCACGTTTACGATTTCGGCACTCTCAAGTTCCGCTCCTCTCTACCGATGGAACAGCGTCTCTACCAAATATATTCCCACCTACTCAATATGGTCAGTGTTCTAAATCCAGACGAGGTTGCGATTGAAGAACCGTTCATGGGTCAGGGAGATAGTCAATATGTTTCACCAGCATTCGCAGTTGGCCAGGCTCAAGCCGCAGTGCTGATAGCTTCTGCGTCCCAAGGTATACCTATCTTTCGATATTCACCGTCTCAAGTAAAATCATCAGTGGCAGACCACGGATCCGCGTCAAAAGAACAAGTTCAAACAATGGTGAAACTGATTTTATCATTGTCAGAACCGCCGAAGCCGTTTGATGCTTCTGACGCTTTGGCTATTGCATTGTGCCACCTACGGCAGCGAGCAATTACCAATCTAATCGATACTTCCACATAATATATAAAGGAATGAAATAGTTTGATTTCTGGAATCACAGGCACTCTACATACTAGGGGTATAGACTGGGTAGAGATCGACCTCGGGGGGATTACGTTGCAAGTTTCAATTCCATCGACTCTAGCTCAAGAACTAGGCGATATAGGCGCACGCGTGCATCTTTTTACCCAACTTCTATTAAAAGACACAGAGCCTATGCTTTACGGGTTCCCTACCGCGGAAGCACGTCGTTTTTTCCAGATGTTGACTACAGTTTCTGGTATTGGACCTCGCACAGCGTTAAATTTGCTCTCCGCAAAAGATCCTCAATCTTTAGCTTCGGCAATAGTCACAGGGGATTTAGAATCCTTCACAGGAATACCTGGTATTGGAAAAAAGGGAGCAGCACGAATTATATTAGAACTCCGAGAAAAAATAGAGAACTCTGAGTTCTTCATTGAAGACACGAGAAGCCTGCCGGATGGGAACGCGATTTCTGCACTTACAGCGCTGGGGTATACGACCATAGAAGCTAGACAAGCTATCCTATCACTTGGAAATGTCGCATCACTAGAGTTAGAGGAAGTAATTCGCCGTGCGCTCGTCCATATCGGGACTTTGTCGAAGTAAACATCACCATTTGATACTACCATTTCGATGTGCAAAACTCAGCAAGCATGCCCTACATACGCATGTGGTGGGTTGTACACTTGTGGTAGCTCTTCCCCTGTGCGTCTTTTTCAAAAACTTGTTAACCGCTTTTCTATATCCGCCCATGTTTTCCATGCTGATCTCGCAACGTGGTACGGCAGCGAATAAATCGAATTGCAAGGCGCATCGCCATTCATTTTATAACCCTACAAAATCTACAATAAGCTCTGCTATAACGATCAAGTAGATTATGCCAGATTTCAAGCTAGTATCCGATTTCAAACCTACCGGCGACCAGCCTCGGGCTATATCTGAAATGGTAGCAAGCTTTAATAAAGGCAATCGTTTCCAGACTCTGTTGGGTGTCACTGGAAGCGGCAAAACATTCACCGCAGCCAACATAGTTGAACATTTGCAACGTCCAACTCTCGTTATTGCACACAACAAAACTTTAGCGGCCCAGCTTGCCACCGAATTTAAAGAATTCTTCCCCCACAACGCAGTGGAATATTTCGTCTCATATTACGATTATTATCAACCAGAAGCTTACGTTCCCCAGACCGATACCTATATAGAAAAAGACGCATCGATTAACGAGGAAATCGACAAATTGCGTCACTCTGCAACACGTTCTCTTCTAACCCGCCGAGATGTCCTCATAGTGGCTTCGGTATCCTGCATCTATGGATTAGGCGACCCGGAAGAATACTACTCTTTCGTAGCTCCAGTAAAAGTGGGCGAACACCGGGGCCGGAGCAGCCTAGTACGAGATTTAGTAGCAATGCAATACGAACGGAATGACATGACTATATCCCGTGGGAAATTCCGTATGCGCGGTGATACTCTCGAAATGCTGCCATCGTATGAAGAGATCGCAGTCCGAATACAGTTTTGGGGCGACGAAGTGGAACGCATAGTTGAAATTGATCCGTTAACTGGCGAGATCCTGGCCGACAAACAGGAATTAGAAATCTATCCAGCTAAACATTTCGTCACATCAGAGGAAAAACTGAGGCTCGCAGTCCAAGATATAAAAGCAGAACTGGAACACTGGCTGACCCATCTCAAGAGCCAAGGCAAAATTCTTGAAGCAGCTCGCCTTGAATCGCGCACACATTACGATCTCGAGATGATGACACAAGTGGGTTATTGTTCAGGCATAGAAAATTATTCGCGTCACATTGGAAGAAGAACGGCGGGTAGCACACCTTGGACACTATTAGATTATTTTCCTCCTGATTTTTTGATGTTCATAGACGAAGCCCACATGACCATTCCCCAACTACGTGGTATGTACCACGGGGACATATCTCGTAAGCAGACACTCGTTGATTTCGGTTTCAGGTTGCCGTCTGCTTTAGATAATCGTCCATTAAGCTTTCGCGAAGTAGAAGACCATTTCAATCAAGTAGGATTCATTTCTGCTACTCCAGGGCCATATGAAATGGAAGTAAGCCAACAAGTTGTGGAGCAAATAATACGCCCGACTGGCTTGCTTGATCCAACGATCGAAGTAAAGCCCACGAAGGGTCAGATAGATGATCTTGTTGAACAAATCCAGGCCCGCATTGACCGTAAAGAACGATGCTTGGTGACGACACTTACTAAGAGAATGGCAGAAGAACTTTCAGACTATCTCCAAGAAATGGGCATACGAGTCCATTACCTCCACTCGGAGATTCATACACTTGAGCGAATTGAGATTCTAAGAGATCTGAGGTTAGGAATCTACGATGTCGTAGTTGGAATTAACCTATTGCGAGAAGGTCTAGACCTGCCCGAAGTAAGCCTAGTAGCCATCTTGGACGCTGATAAAGAAGGTTATCTTAGATCCTCATCAGCGCTGATTCAGACAGTCGGGCGAACGGCGCGGCACGTTGACGGACACGTGATAATGTATGCTGACGTTATAACAAGATCTATGCGCACCACTTTGGATGAGACAGACAGACGCCGAAAAACTCAACAAGCCCATAATGAGAGCCGCGGCATTATTCCAAAAGGTATACAGAAATCAGTAAAGGATATAACGGACCGCGTAAAAGCAGCCTCAGAAGAACGCGAGGTTTACTCCTCAGAAACAAAATTAATGTCTGACAAGGATCTTTTTCAAGTAGCGAAAGACCTTGAAGGACAAATGAAGTTAGCGGCCAAGAATCTAGAATTCGAAAAAGCAGCCATGTTTCGTGACGAAGTGGTTGAAATACGACGACTGTTAGCTTTATCCAGAGACACGACCATAAAGTAGACTGGCGATATGAAAATTTGAGCACAAATTATTGACCTGGTTTATCTTTAGATGCTAGCATCGAGCGGTCACACGAATCACCTGACGGAGGCACCAATTCTATGGCAACTCTAGAAAAAGACAACGTCATTGACGCAATGAAGCAAGTCTATGACCCTGAAATTCCCATTAACGTGGTCGACCTTGGTCTGATCTATGATGTGAATGTAACTGATGGCAACGTTCACGTTTTGATGACTTTAACGGCACCAGGTTGCGGCATGGGACCTTTTATTGCACAACAAGCCGAGTGGGCTATTGCTGAACTTGATGGAGCAGAAGACGTAGAAGTCGAGATGGTTTTCGACCCACCATGGAATCCGGAAATGATTAGCGAAGACGGTAAGAAGCTACTGGGTATTGACTAAGACTCAACTCAACCAACCATAGGAGTATCCAGCACCCAAATTGACGACACCACAAAAAACACCTACACCCCAAGAGCAGGCTAAATTGGATGCCATCCGGAGAAATTGGCAACAGCGCCGAGCTATCACCCAAAACCTTTCTCGGATCAAGCGAAAGATAGCCATCTATAGCGGCAAAGGTGGGGTTGGAAAGACCACTGTAGCGGTGAATCTAGCAGCCTTGTTAGCAGATCAGGGCCACAAAGTAGGCTTGCTAGACGTAGACATAGATTGTCCGAACGTGACTCGACTATTAGGCATGACAGATCCACCAGACCAAGTTGATGGAAAGCTAATACCGTCCGAGGCATTCGGGGTCAAAGTAGTTTCAATGGCTTTTTTTCAGCAAAATGAAGAGGAGGCAATCATCTGGCGTGGACCCATGGTCCATAACGCGATAAATCAGTTCCTCACTCTAACAGAATGGGGAGATCTAGATTACTTGGTAGTGGATCTTCCTCCTGGAACGTCCGACGCACCACTGACTGTAATGCAAACCCTCCCATTGGAAGGGTTCATAATGGTCACAACACCCCAATTATTAGCCGCGCTTGACGCAAAACGTTCTATCAACATGGTTCGAAAACTTAAGGTAGAAGTGTTGGGTATAGTAGAAAATTTCACAGGGGATATGTTCGGACAAGGCGCAGGCAAATCCTTGGCTGAAGACCTCAAGATGCCATTTCTGGGTTCGTTTGCTCTCAGGCCAGACTATAGGGACACATCTAAACCCACCGTTCTCACAAACCAAGATGTACGAGATGAATACGAGCACGTAGTAAAAGGATTAATCAGCGAACTCGAAACAGCATCCGCCAAAGATCAATCTAGCTGAGTTGGAACTGCAGCTTGGGTTCTAACATACCCAGAAGTTGTACAGCATCCCAGGAATCCCTAACCACCCCACTTATATACTATCGCTGACTTCTTTTAGGAGCACGTAGTACTACCCGCTGCAACGAAGCCACTTCACGCTGAACTGCCTCTTTGAAATATGTGCTAAATTCTCCCATATTCCGGAATTTTTTATACCGTTCTTTCAACAACTTTTTGACGGGCTTGTCAGAGAGACGAGCAAGTTCCTTAATTAACGCATCTCTCAATCTATGAGCAGCTTGCAATGGATCAACGTGAGCACCTTCGTCCGGCTCAGGAACAATAGTATCCACTATCCCTAATTCCTTGCATCCACTAGCAGTCAACTTTAAGGATTCAGCAGCTTCTTTCACCTTAGATTTATCTCGGTAAATCTTAATCGCCATTTTTTCCGGCGACAACGGAGAGTATATCGCGAATTGTTGCATCAAAATCGAGTCTGCTACCCCCAAAGCCAAGGCTCCTTCACTTCCAGCTTCACCGGTTATTGCTGATACAACAGGCACTGGAAGTTCAGCCATCAATGAAAGAGTAGTCGCGATGGAATTCCCAATACCTTGTTCTTCAGAATCAAGCCCGGGATGCGCACCATCTGTGTCAACTAATGTTACGACAGGAAGTTTGAATTTAGCGGCCAGAATCATCAGCCTTTGGGCTTTCCGAAACCCTTCTGGGAAAATATGGCTAGCCCCGTTTACACTGTTACTCAAACTGCCTTTGCGGTCTCTTTCTTGACCTATAACCATTATCGGCTTTCCGGCTAGCAATCCTAGGCCTCCGGTTATAGTCCTATCATCTGAACTAACCCGGTCACCTCGTAATTCGATAAAGTTGTCAAAAACTGAATCTATATAATAGCGCGTCGAAGGCCTAGCTTCGTTACGTGCAAGTTCAACTGCTTGCCACGGTTCTGGTTCACTACTTACTTCAATTTTAATATTTTTAACCATCTTTTTATCGAAAGAAATGTCTTCACTATCCAAAATCGTAAGTATGCGCGCTATACACTCACCTATATCTTCCCTATCCACAACAATATCCAAAAGGCCCCTCTCAAGATGGGCCTCCGCAGTGTGCGCGTTAAACGGCAGTGGGAATTCCGATGCTTCGCGTAATGTCTTTAAAGGAACCATCCCTATCAACGAGCCTGGTTCAGCAATAATAATATCTGCTATATTTGCGAAACTTGAATATGCTTGACCTGTGGCAGGATTCGCGAGCACTGTAATAAACGGCAATTTTTTTTCACTTAACCGTTTCGCTGCAGTAACGGTCTTGGCCATTTGCATTAACGATAAGATCCCTTCTTGGACTCGCACGCCCCCTCCAGTAATAACTGCAACAACCGGCCGTTTTTGTTTAGCAGCAGCTTCGAACGCCAACGCAAGTTTTTCTCCTACCACACTACCCATACTGCCCCCCATAAACCCGAAATCTAAAACAACAATCTTTACTTTGTGCCCACCCAAGGTAGCTTGACCGGTAACCGCAGCATCTGTGAGACCGGTACGCTTTTGATCTTGGGTGATGTTTTTACGATAATTGGAACCTGTCGAAAACGATAAAGGATCCAGCGATACCAGATCACGACGTGTTTCTTTAAAGCTTCCTTGATCGACCAGTATCTCTATCCGTTCACGCGCAGTGAGCGTGTAATGAAACCTACAATACGGACAGACTCGCCAGTTAGAATACAGTTCCTCCTCACTTATATTTTCCCCGCAAGCCAAACACCGATCCCGGTGAGGCGACAGATATACCTGGCTTAGGCTCTGCCTCCTCCCTAAAAGGTGTACTAAGTATCCTGCTAAGTTTTTCAATCGTACTCCATCAAACTTGCGTGTAAATACGGAGTTCCATTACTAAACCAACTACATGTAGCATTCGCCTTGATGAAAATTCTTATCGTTTTCACCGAACCTAAATCGAATACCAGAGCTCGGAGGTCGCATGGTTTTCCGAGGTCGAAATCAATCTACCAGATTTCGGCTCGATCTTTAAGAACTTCACGCGATCGTCCGGGTTCCCCACCAGCAATGTATCCCTCTTCTTCGAGCATCGCGATAAGACGCATAGCTCGCGGATATCCCAATTGGAGCCGTCTTTGGAGAAGAGACGCAGAAATATGATGATACCTATCTGCAAGTTCTCTTGCTTTCTCCATCAGATCATCCTGCTCTAAATCATCTTGAATCCCAGTATCAGCTTCCAAAGGTTCCAGTGAAATTTCCGGCAATGCTGGTCCTTTTTGCTTTTTCCAAAAATTAATAAGTCTTTCAATCTCAACGTCAGAAACGTAAGTTCCTTGTATCCGCCTTGGCTTCGGAGATTGGCCGGTGAGGGAAAGCATATCGCCTTTACCTAACAGTTTATCTGCACCACCCCCATCTAAAACCACGCGTGAATCCACTTGAGAAGCCACTGCAAATGCAATTCGGGCAGCAATATTTGCCTTCAACAAGCCCGTCACAACATTTACCGACGGTCTTTGTGTACAAAGAACTAGATGTATACCGGTGGCCCTTCCCAATTGTGCTAACCTAACTAAGGCCTGTTCTACTTCAAATCCCCCGGCTATCATCAAATCCGCCAACTCATCTATGACCAAAAGAAGATAGGGCATTGGCTCTTTAGATTTGGAATGAAACCCATCGATGTTTCTGACACCTATCTCTTCCAGTAGTTTGTATCTGCGAAACATCTCACGAAGTAAGCCATCTAAAACTGTGGGCACTCGACTTCCATCTACGATAACTGGAGCCAATAGATGTGGAATTCCATTATATGGTGTCAATTCCACTCTCTTCGGATCTACCATCAAAACCCTTAGCCTATCCGGACGTACAGCCAACATTAGCGATGTGATCATGGAATTGATACAAACGCTTTTACCGCTTCCCGTTGCACCTGCAATTAACAGATGCGGTAATTCCAATAAATCCACGGTCACAGGTTCTCCACCGGTGCCCTGACCTAGCGCAAACGGCAGACCTCCTCGCCCGGCTATTTTCCTGAAGGCAGTCGATTCGGCCACGGTCCGGAGAAACACCGGACTAGCTTGAGGGCTTGGAACTTCCAATCCCACAAAGGCTTCACCCGGCACCGGCGATTCGATCCTAAGATCCGATGTCTTCAGAGCCAATGCTAAGTCACGTTCTCGGGCCACAATACTATGAACTTTAACCCTTGCCATTTCTGGGGGCGAGCCTTCGTCTGTCCCAGTGTTTCGAGAATCTCTATAGCGTTTGACCCAACCAGGTACTAGTCCAAAACGAATTACCCTCGGACCAGTCTTAATATCTTTAACCGACACATGAACACCGTGATCTGAAAGTGTTGTCTCAATATTAGCGGCCATTTCACCTAATGTTGCTTGAGACACACTATGCGCTTGAGCTTTAGCCAATAAATCAACGCTCGGAAGCCTCCACTTTGAGACTCTGACTACATTGTCATCCTGGATCCGGACATCAGAACCCAGATCTAATTCAAGCCTTTCTTCTTCAACAGGATCGGGTTTTAGTATTTCCTTAGGCCGTCTAACCCGAGTAACTTTGCCTGCCAATCTTGAAGGCAAAGATGGTTTGGATAGGCCATCGACTGCTGCGGTTTCTACAGCCTTACCGGAAATGTACTGCTGAAATCGAGTCGAGAGTCGGGAAATCGAATGGATCGCCAGAAATCCAAGCAATTTGACTCTAAGGACAAATTCCCCAACCGCTGATTTATGTACATTAAGGGATTGTTTGGGAACTATTGCGAATGGAACTAGCCATAGAATAACTGCTGTTTTCAGTATTGCCAAACCTACCAGTTCACCACCAAGTATCCCACCCCAAGTTCCGGAGAGACCCGTTTGTCCCAAGACGCCTTGCTCAGGGAAAAAGATGGACAATCCGGTCAACGAAGCGAGAACAAGAAGTGCTGCCCCTAACCAAATACCGTAATGTCTCATGATCAGATTTTTTCGGAAACGGAAGCATACGATTGCTCCGCCAACCCAAAGACCCACTGGCACAAATCCATACCCAAGGCTACTCCAAACCCATTCTCGTACGGTGTACGAGAACCAAAGTGTCAAGCCAGAACCGCCCAACACAGCGAATACCGAAAGCACCCATAATCCTTTTCTAGATAGCACCTTGACAGTACATTTCTTATATAGCGTTTGGCCTCGTTTTTTAAATAAATACCACATTTAAATTAAACTTCAACAATGATCGACTTAATCATAGGGCGTCTGCCAGTTTCTTTGAATAGCAGACTGCCTACAATTTTTCTCACTTTTTCATCGATGAAGGCACGATCTTGCCTATTTGAGACTTCGTCTTCCAGTGATTCAAGAACCTCCCAAGCTACTTTGGACAAAAGATCGGCCTCGTCATCAGCTTCAGTAAAACCAGTCGAAAAAACCTCGGGTTCCCCTAACAGAACACCAGTTTCTTTATCCAGCGTAATAGCCATCACGACAATTCCATTTTTAGAGAGCAACCTACGATCCTGCAAAACCAGACTTTCGGTGTCAATCGTGCGCGAACCGTCTAGGAATATATTTCCCGCAGGAACCTGGCCTACTATTGCTCCGCTATCTATGGTCAATTCAAGCACATCTCCATCTTCCAACACAAAAATATGATTTTCGGGTACCCCCATTTGTATAGCCAGATCCGCATGTGCAACCAATCCCCTATATTCTCCGTGGATCGGAACGAAAAACTGCGGCTTAGTCAAATTAAGCATGATTTTTAGTTCTTCCTTACTGCTATGTCCATGAACATGTACCTTCGCAACTTTGTCATAGATCACACGAGCACCACGACGTATCAGATTATTAATGCTTCTCGCAACACCTTTTTCGTTGCCTGGAACAGGTGTAGAAGACATTATCACAGTATCGCCGGGCACTATTTCGAGTTGTCTATGAGTCCCATTGGCGATGCGAACTAATGCCGAAGAAGGTTCGCCTTGGCTACCGGTTGTCATCAGGACCAACTGATCATGATCAAGTTTAAGGGCTTGGCTAAGCGACAATACAACACCAGGCGGCGCGTTTATATATCCAAGATCTGAGGCCATCGCAAAGTTTGCAATCATACTTCGGCCTACGATAGAAATTTTTTTCTCGTGATGAACGGCGGCATCAATTACCTGTTGCATTCGAGAAATAAGTGATGCGAAGGTCGCCACCAGGACTCGTCCTGAAGCATCCCCGATAATCTGATCCAAAACCTCCCCAACCACTTGCTCCGATGGAGTATATCCATCAAGTTCAGCATAGGTCGAGTCTGACAGCAGCAGCAAAACTCCTTCGTCTCCGTATCGTGCCAATCTCGCCAAATCAGTTCTTCTGCCGTCTACAGGAGTGTGGTCGATTTTGAAATCGCCAGTATGTATTACCAGCCCGGCCGGAGTAGATATGGCAATCCCCATCGCATCGGGGATACTATGGCTGACTCTAAAAAACTCGATATCAAAACATCCTAGTGAGTACGAAGTCCCCGGTTCGACAACCAACAGATCAGTCTTAGTCAACAGATTGTGCTCTTTCAGCTTGACCTCAATTAGCCCTTGCGCAAGCTTTGGAGCGTACACCGGTACATTCAAACGAGGTAGAATGTATGGGAGGGCCCCTATATGATCTTCGTGGCCATGAGTGATAAGTATTGCACGAACCTTATCTTGGTTCTCCACCAGATATGAAACGTTTGGTAGAACCAGATTCACGCCCGGCATGTCGTCTTCAGGAAAAAGAACCCCACAATCCACCACAACAATATTATCCTCATACTCAATCGCCATCATGTTCTTCCCTATCGCTCCCAATCCTCCCAGAGGAACGATACGGAGGGGGACGTTTGTTGAGTATCCAGACAAGTAATTTCTCCTAACTGAACATGTTGAGCTGCCTAACCGGGGAGGCTTCACTACGATCCGAACTGATCGCTGGGTTCACCAATGAGGGAATTGATTTGAAATCTTCTTCAATTACCTTTTTCAAATTTCCGTTGTGGAGAGCTGCAGCAGGATGATAGACGGGATAAATTTGACGTCCTTCCACCATCCTAGGACGACCACGAGCCTTCCCGATCGTCTGACCTGGCAAGAACCTTGACATGGAATATCGACCTAACGTCACCACTACTTTAGGATCGATAAGCTCAATTTGTCTGTCTATATATTTTCGACAAGCAGCTATCTCATCTGGAAGAGGATCCCGATTATTTGGAGGTCTACACTTCACAACGTTGGCGATAAACTCATGTTCTCTACTCAATCCATTTGATTCCAAAAGAATATCTAAGAATTTGCCGGAGGGTCCCACAAAGGGCCTTCCCAGTCGATCTTCATGGAATCCAGGGCCTTCCCCAATGAACATTATATCGGCATCTGCAGATCCCTCTCCTGGAACCGCGTTGTTGCGAGTTTTGCTTAAAGCGCAATCCGTGCAGGCAGAAACCTTACGAGCTACCTCTTCTAAGCTATTCATCACTGAATCCTTCGCCAAAATAGCAACCACACTTGGGCAACCCAGAGCTATCCAAAACCAGCAACTCTCGATCCACTTATAGAGTAAAGACTAGATCGGAATTGCTCATCAACGATTGCGAACGGTGTCAACCTCTCAGTTCAATCTATTCGTCCTTAACTCCATGAGCGTGCAGAAAATCTATTGCGTTCTGGACTGTGCCTATCTTCTCGGCTTCTTCATCTGGTATCTGAATTTCTATTTCATCAGTGGTGAACTCTTCTTCAAAAGCCATAATTAATTCTACTAGATCCAAGGAGTCCGCGTTCAGATCATCTACGAATGAAGCACCTGGCACCACGTCAGCCTCCTCCACACCCAATCTATCAGCCACTATAGTTTTTACTCGATCTAGAACAATTGCCATAATTTATCCTTTTCATTTATCGGAGGATTTGCATCGCTATTTATTGGCATCCAAAAGCGATCCTAATACACCATTAACGAACCGTGATGAACTATCACCCCCATATGTTTTTGCCAGTTCCACGGCTTCGTTTATCACAACTTTAGGCGGAGTCAATCGGCTATATCTCATCTCAAATGTTGCCAAGCGTAATATGTTCCTATCTACCACCGGAGTCTGATCCAACGGCCAAGTTCGCGCCAAGTTACCTAAAGTTTGATCTATTTCTTCTTTATTGATGAATGTACCTTTGACCAATTTCCGAGCAAAGTCCCCTCCCTCTTGACCTAAGCCTGACTCTTCCAATAACCGCTCTATTACTACTTGTGGGGAATGTCCTGACGTATCAAATTCATACATCGTCTTCAGCGCTAATGACCTTGCTTCGGACCGGGGCAAAATGACTTTATGTTCGGACATACGGGACAAAGTAAATGTCGAACCCAGTCACAGTATGCGGTCAGAAGTCGCCAGTTTTTCTGCCGATGCTACGTCTTCAACGTTAACTAAGCCAACCGTACGATCTATCCTCTTTATAAGGCTAGTTAGAATTTTTCCTGCCCCAAACTCTACGAAGGTTGATATACCCATACTTAGCATAGATTTTACCGATTGCTTCCACATGACGCAGCCGCAGAGCTGCATCTTTAGTTCCTTTTTTACATCAACTCCGGTCGAAAGGATAGATCCGGACAGGTTAGCTACTATAGGGGCTTCGGGATCTCTAAACGCTGTTTGGTCTAGCAGCTCCGAAAGGCCGCTTTGCGCAGGGGCCATTAGATGTGAGTGGAATGCCCCAGCCACAGCCAAAGGAATCGTCTTTCTTGCACCTCTAGCGGCGCAAAAGTCCATTGCCCGTGCTAAAGAAATCCGATCACCACTGATCACGATTTGGTTATCTGAGTTAACGTTAGCAATTTCCACTCCCGTTTCTTGGCAAATTTCCTCTACAATAATATCGTCCAATCCTATGATTGCCGCCATACCGCCGTGGCGTAAATCTGAGGCTTCCTGCATAAGCCGCCCGCGTTCTCTTACCAACCGGATTCCATCCCGCACGTCTACCACTCCAGAACCAACCAGTGAAGTATATTCACCAACGCTATGTCCAGCAAAAGCTGCCGGATTCAACGAATCGTCGATCCTATAATCCTCCAGCGTAGCCAATGCAGCTAAGCTCATAGCCATAATTGCGGGTTGGGAGTTTACGGTTCTCTGAAGTTCAGCTGCTGGGCCCTCGAACATCAATTTAGTGAGGTCAAACGACAAAGCATCATCAATAAGATCGAAGGTTTCTCGCGCTTTCGACGAACCTGCATATAGTTCCTCACCCATCCCAACGAACTGGGAACCCTGTCCCGGAAAAACGTAGGCCAATTTAGGTCCGGTTAATGTTTCCGTAATTCCCCCCTATAGAAGCATCAGATCTAAGGCTCTAATCCGGTCAATTAATCTGGTTGTACTGCTCCGGAATCTAGTTAGATTCCAAGTCAATTCCTGTTTGTACTACCTGACGCCCTTTGTAGTAGCCACAGTGAGCACAAGCTCTATGCGATGCTTTAGCCGCCCGACACTGTGGGCATCTTGAAGGGTGAACCGGTTTTAGGCGGTAAGCAATTGTCTTTCTACCGCCTCGCGCCCTAGTGATTTTTTTTGTCGGAAGTGCACCCATTATTTCAACCTATCTACAGAAGTGAAGGTACCTGCAGCTAACCTGCATTTTACAAATGATCAGCCTACGTTAGATCCTCGCCGGCATAACCGATTATTCATATCTATCTTCGCGCTACGAAACCCCATTTGACATAGTTTACGACACAACAGTAGTTGCAATACGAGTATAGGTACGAGCTTTTCTGGGTGTCAAGCATTGCTAACATGAGTTCTTTGCTATTTGGGGATTAGTTAGGAGAGACTATTGAATGCAATCTAGCTATCGATATTAGCATTTACTCTTTCTTTTATGAAATCCACTATCTGTTGAGTGGATGTTCCTGGCCCATAGATTGCGTCAACGCCCATTTGTTGTAAAGGTTGATGATCCTCATGCGGAATAATCCCACCCGCAACTACCACTACGTGTTTCATCCCATTTTCGGCTAGGCCCGCCATTATATCTGGGAAAATTTCAAGGTGGGCTCCAGAAAGTATACTCAGCCCCACGGCATCCACATCCTCTTGAACTGCGGCCTCTACAATCATTTGCGGAGTTTGCCGGATGCCAGTATATATCACCTCCATACCAGCATCCCTAAGAGCTCGCGCAACTATTTTGCCGCCTCGGTCGTGGCCGTCAAGTCCAGGTTTGGCAACTAGAACCTTAATTCTACGTTGTGGTTGACTCATTTTACACTACTCTTAATTTTACCCGAAAGGTGTTCCCAGGATTTGGGTGATTCCCATAGCTTTAAGGCCTGATTCCAAGCCTTGCTTACCTACTAAACCCTATAGCGCTCCACTACCTGACGCCCTATGACGATCCTCTGCACTTCTGATGTCCCTTCGTATATGCTAGTAACCCGAGCGTCTCGGAAGTACCGTTCAACGTCTGACTCTTTAAAATATCCATATCCTCCGTGGATCTGAACCGCCTTTGTAGCTACCCTGAAGCAAGCTTCAGAAGCATAGAGTTTCGCCATTGCAGCCTCTTCTAGATAAGGCGACCCCTGGTCTTCTAAAGTGGCAGCTAACAATGTCATAGATCTAGATGCAAAGATATCAGTTGCCATATCAGCCAACGCAAATTGTATCGCCTGATGATCAGATATGGGTCTTCCAAACGTCTGCCGCTGTTGCGCATATCGTACAGCACTCTCAAAAGCAGCCTGCGCAATTCCCACGCACTGGGCAGCGATTACAATCCGACTAGAATCCAATATGTCCATAGCATAACTAAATCCACTACCTTCGACCCCTATGAGATTCTCCACAGGGATCTTAGCATTTTCAAAGCTAATCTCAGCGGTTGTAGACCCACGCATACCCATTTTCCCATGCTGCTTATTGATTCGGAGTCCAGATGTGCTTCGATCTACTATAAATGCACTAATACCTCTATGTTTCAGTTCTCGATCATGGCTGGCGAAGACGACGATCCCATCAGCTATGTCACCATTAGTTGTAAACACCTTGGTGCCATTAAGATAATAGGAGTCGTTTCTCCTGACAGCACTGGTTTGCAAGGCGGCTGCGTCCGAGCCTGATCCTGGCTCCGTCAAAGCCCATGCCATGATTTGTTCTCCCTTAGCGGCTAACGGGACATATCTTGATTTTTGCTCTTCACTCCCGAATTGATAGATTGTTTGCAATCCCAGACATCGATGAGCAATGAGGCTCACTGCCGCGGATGCATCCCCACGAGATACTTCTTCTATTGCTACTACCATTTGTCTATGAGTGCCACCGCCGCCGCCGAAAGCAGGATCTATCCCGATACCGGAGAGCCCTAAATCTGACATTCCTTTCCATGATTCCCAACAGAACTCCTCCTTTTCATCGGATTCCCGTGCTCTGGGCTTTAAATCTCGATCAGCAAATTCCCTAACTGTGGATTGAATCATTAGTTCGTCTTCTGACATAAGGGGGTCCATAGAATCACCTCGTACTATAATTGTCTCCCATCGAAGTTTATGGATCGTTTTCAACTGGCATAGAGTCGACAACTGGGGAGTTATTACCGGTCAGAATCCTGCAATTTCGTTTTGTTCCCCAAAAACCGTTCTGAAAACAGCGCATATC
>VEXF01000026.1 GCA_009391275.1 SAR202 cluster bacterium AD-804-J14_MRT_500m
CCGTCCGGAGTTTGGAGAAATTACCCAGTGTGCGTGTTCTCACTAAACTTTTAGCTGATTGAATTTTTTAAACTGACCGATATCTGGCTTCTTTAGTCGTATAGATTAGTTCGCTTCTGAAAACCAAGGTAGAAGAGCTACAACTTATGCATACATACAGGTGAACAGATCGGATATATTCTAAGTTCTAACTATATTGTCCGTGCCTTGGGCATCACCTCCGCAGCGAATTGTTCTAAGTCAAAAAGCTGTTCTTCCACGCTGTTTTCGTTGAACCCGATGACGAGGTGATTTACCCCTAAAGCGTTAAACTCTGCGATGTCTTCAATTATCTGTTCCGCGTTGCCAACGAAAGGTGCGGTGTGCCCTTTAGAGGTGTAGCTATACTGGGCTGGGCGATAGGCTACGTCAGTTGTCTTGGGATCTCGATTCTGTTTCTCCATCTGTATGCGTAAACGGTCTATGGATGTCTGGAGCCGTTCAGGGCTGTCGAGTGGGAACGCTGGGTTTGATCCAAACGGATACCAGGCATCTCCAAAGGTTGCTGCTCTCCGAATAGCTCTGGGACTTTCTCCGCCGACCCAAATTGGAGGGTGTGGTTTTTGAACAGGTTTTGGTAGAAACTGTATACCAGAGATATCGCAATATTTCCCATGATAGGTCGGGTTAGATTCACCCCACATCGATTTAAATGCTTTTATGTAATCGTCAGTTACATCTCCACGCTCTTCGAATGGTTGGATCCGTAGGGCGTCGAATTCTTCGCGCATCCACCCGGCTCCCACTCCAAGTGTGAGCCGGCCTTTAGATAAAACATCGATTGTCGTAACCACCTTGGCGGCCAGCAAAGGTGGTCTGTATGGCACTATCATTACACTTGCAACTAGGCGTAGTCGGCTAGTTGCACCGGCTAGAAACGCCAATGTTGTCAGTTGTTCCTTTACTTCCCCAGTAGCAACCCCTCCCCATGATCCGTCGGGACTGTACGGATATGGGGCAGATACTTCATTAGGGACTAATACATGATCTCCTATATAAACTGCATCATAGCCCAGACTCTCACCTCGTCGAACAACTTTGACAAGTGAATCAGGATCAGAGAGGGGGCCTCTCCCGAGTATAGCGAATCCAAAGTCCATCATGTATCTCCTATGGCTGTGTGTAAATTCATTGTACATCAAGTCCTGATTTTTGGGGATTCTTACTGACAAGTTTATGTTATGCGTCTATGACTAAAAATCTCTAAATAGCCGATCCCTGAGATATAATTATCGCATTGTTAAGATGGGATGATGTTGAGATCGCCAGAGTAAGGTTCAATTTGTTGATCTGTAATCTATAAGAGAGTGCGTGAACGATGAAAAACAGGTTATCACCGCATGGTATATACAAGGCTGCTTATAGGCCGGTTGTGATGGGGCGGAAAGGTATGGTGAGTTCCGGACATCCTCTAGCATCCCAGGCAGGTATTGGAGTTCTTCGCCAAGGAGGTAACGCTGTGGACGCCGCTATTGCTGTGGCGGCCGCTACCAGCGTTGTTGAGCCTTTGATGTCAGGCATTGGTGGTGATGGATTCATGATGATCTACTGGAGAGACAGTGATGAAATCAAAGTGGTCAATGCAACTGGCGCCGCACCCTTTGCAGCTACGCGTGATCGTTTTTTGTCTAGTGGAATTCCATTCAAAGGAATCTTGTCAGTTTCAGTCCCGGGATTGCTTGATGGTTGGATAGAAGCTCATCAGAGATATGGTAGATTGAATCTCAGGCAAGTTTTGGAGCCAGCGATTGAGTTGTCCGAATCCGGTTTTCCTGTATCCCATAAATTGGCCGAAGCTATAGCAGTAGATACCCTCTTATGCGAGTTTCCTACGTCTCGGGCGGTATTCACACGAGATGGGATTCCGTTAAAATCAGGAGAAATTTTATATCAGAAAGATCTTGCCAAATCCCTCCAAATTATCTGCGAACAAGGCCGTGAAGCCCTGTATAGTGGATCAATAGGTCAAGGTATAGATAAGTTCATGAGAGAACAGGGTGGGCTGCTTACTTTGGAAGATCTCAAGGGACATAGAACCAGGTGGCAGGATCCTATCTCTATAAGCTATCACGGGTACGATGTTTATGAAGCGCCACCAAATTCAAGCGGACATGTGCTTTTGCAGGAACTCAATTTGGTCGAGAACTTTGATCTCAATGCTCTGGGATGCAATACCGCTGAAAGTATCCATTTAATGGTTGAGGCTAAGCGTATGGCGTTCGCAGATCGTGAGGCTTATGTAGCTGATCCTGAATTTGTAGATGTTCCAATCGACGGTCTCTTATCTAAAGAATACGCGGCTGAACGGGCCAAATTAATAGACCTCGATGTTGCTGCAACTCGAGTTAACCCTGGGGAACCGTGGATGTATCAGACTAATGGGAGACCTCCAAAACGAATCTCTAAGGTTGCAGAGTCTCCTGAAGACACCACTTGTTTTGTTGTTGTTGATCAATGGGGTAATGCAGTCTCACAATTACAAAGTATTCAAAGTGCCTTTGGCTCTAGCTTAATCGCAGGAGATACAGGGATACTGCTTAACAATCGTATGACATATTGGCATCTAGAAGAGGACCATGTCGACGTCTTGAAGCCTGGTAAGCGCGTGCGCCATACTATGAATCCAGTAATGGTGTTTCGTCGTAACCGGGATACACGCGATTTAAGTCTTGTGTGTGGAACTCCTGGCGCAGACACACAGGTCCAAACGAACCTACAGGTAGTTACACATGTTTTAGATTTCGGCATGACTGTACAAGAAGCTGTGGAGGCTCCCCGCTGGCGGCATCTTCAGAATCTAACCGAGTCGACTTATCCTCATACTGCCGACGATCAGATTAATATGGAAGGTCGTTTTAGTGAACAGGTTTTTTCGGGCCTGGAAAATCGCGGGCATAAGCTTGTGAGAATTGGGGATTGGGAAGGTGTTGGGAGTCAGGTGATGATACAAATAGACCCGGATGAAGGTGCACTGCACGGCGGCGCGGATCCTCGTCGTGACGGGTATGTAGTTGGATGGTAGTGGTATGAGAAACTATGGTAACTGACGTGATCAGAGTGAGGGAGGGCCATTTAAAGTGTTGGTTAGATCAGCAAAACATCTGTCTTAGATTACTTATAGCGATCGGGAGGATTCGCGCAAAATTCTAGATCTCCCAGACGCTCTGAAGGAATATTTGTCTGGACCACGTAATTTGTGCATGCTCTGCACTGCGGTTCTCTAGCGTAAACTTTTATCGGGACAAAAAAACTTAAGATTACGGACGAACGGAGATATTGATTTATATGAATCAAACGCCTAATAGTGCCTTATTAGTAACGCCCCATCAAGATGATGCTGAAGGTGGATGTGGGGGGACCGTAGCTCAGTGGACTAGGCAAGGATGCCGTGTTGTATATGTGCTTTGCACCAACGGAGATAAAGGTACGAGTGATCCTAGTATGACGTCTCCTAAATTGGCGGAAATACGTGAACGAGAGCAAGAAACAGCCGCCAAGGTCCTCGGGGTAGAGAAAGTAGTACCTTTGCGCCAACCAGATGGAGGTTTAGAGGACACGTTGATGCTCAGGGGATGGATTACTCGTGAGATACGCAGATATAAGCCAGAGGTAGTGATGTGTATAGATCCCTTTAGAAGTCGAGCACACACTCATCGAGATCATCGGATGAGTGGTCATCTGGCCATTGACTCTGTTCTAACGTACAGTTGGAGCCCTCTCCACTTCTCTGAGCAAATATCGGAGGAAGGGTTGGAACCACACCTCCCAAAAGAAATTTATCTTTGGGGTTCCGAGAGACCAGATCTTTATATAGACATCACTGAAACGGTTGAGTTAAAAGCAGAAGCTCTTTCCAAACATGTTAGCCAGATGCGATCACCGGAAACTATGCTGGAACGCGTACGATCGCGTTCAGTCGAAGTAGGCGACCGTGTGGGGCTATCGTATCCCGTAGAAGCGTTCCGTCGTATAGAGGTTCCGCGGAGCGCTTATCATTGGGCTGAATATTAGTTAAAAGAATCGATGTCCTCGGTACATTCAAGTGGGTCTGACTCTCCGGTCGTTGTCAGATAAGGAATCAATTAGTTGGATTAGATTTATTTTCTATTCAGGAAGCCAGTCTTGGTTCCACGGCCAGTTACTTTCCTTGGATTCGTAGGCAGGCAAACCTTGATCCACTCGTTCGCGGTAGGGGCTAGTGATCGGTTCCTTATATGGGTAAATCCCGCCCTCATATGCTTTGGGGCCTTTTTTAAAATGCTTAGCTTGCTCCATGGTTTCTACAAATGGTGCATTCATATCATAAAGTTGACTGGTGGAGTTTGGACGGGGACCAGCCTTCGAAACATGCCCGTATAACGTTCGACCCAAAATTTCCTCGCACATCCAAACGCAGTCGATTAACTTATCAAGATTTACGCCGGTTTCTACCCCCATATCTTCCAGCATGTGGAGAAGATCCTCCGATGGAGCTTGTCCTGTCGCTCTGCCATTGCCACAATATGGGCATCCACCTATGCCACCGATACTTCCATCTAACTCTATGGTGTCATCGGTTCCGAGCGTTCTGATCGCAGCGTATCCAGATGCAATGGCCATGTTCCGTCCATTGTGGAAATGCAGTCGGAAATGGTTAATCTCTGGCCACCGTTCTTTGATACGGATCAACGTGTCCTCCACTTTATGGGGCATGCACCAACTCATTGGATCACCAAGACTGCAGCTAGTTACTTTGATGTTGGCATCGTCCCACATTGTATGCTGCCTTTCCAACATTGCCATGAGTATATCGACGGAAAAGTCGCCCAGGAAGTTCGATCCCCAGCTAGCGTTGGTGCCAATTCCGGCTTCGGCGGCTCCATTTTCTTGGGCCTGAGCTACGATTTTTGGCCAACGTTCCATTTCTTGCATCTGGCTTCGATTATTATTTCGTCTGACAAAGACGTCGCACATGTGACAGTTTAATCTGGGCCAGCGATCTCGCTCGATTGTAAGCGGTGGAGAATATTCTTTTGCTCGTTCCACTCCGCGTTGGTTTAGGGCCAAGGCTGTATATGTAACCCCTTCTTTCGGGGTGAACTTCTGAATCAGTTCGTCGATACGCTCCATTTGTGGAGTCCACTTAGGACTTACAAAAGATCCGACAACTATCCGTTGTAAGCCGGTCTCTGACAATGCATCAAGCAGTCTTGCTTTTTCGTCTATCGGTATGTTGGCATCTTCGATCTGCATGCCTTCCCGCATACCCTCTTCCGTGAAACTAATTTTAGGCCAACGTTTCATGTTGTCACTCCTGTAAATGGCAGCGTACGTGTTTGGATTGACTGGATTGTAGAAGCCTCTTTGAACTGGTGTCAACGAGCATTGATCGAGCTCTGTAGTCTCGCGGCATCGATTCAACTTACACGTAATGTATAGCGGGAAGGATTATATGCATCGTTGCAAAACTGCGGAATGTGCTTAACAGGTCATGGCATCCGCGTTGACTAGTGAATGGGTTATGGAAAAGTTGGATTTGTCTGGTGGTTAACACGTCTATTTAAACAGCGGCTTCGTGTTAAAATGATGCCGACGTCGAGACATGACATTTAGAAACATACCAAGCGTAGAGAAAGTTCTCTCAACCGAACCTGTCCAAAAGTTGTTACAGGATTACAAACACGCCTGGATTGCCAACTTGGTGAGATCTCGGATTAACTCTGCTCGCGAACATATCCGTAATGGCAATTGCTCCATAGGATTGGATCAAATCGTGGAGGGCGTCTGTCAACATGTCAACAGCTTGGCGGAGGTCAGACCGAAGGGTGTGATAAATGCCACCGGTGTGATCATACATACTAACCTGGGAAGATCCCCACTTAGCTCCGCAGCGGTAACTGCAATGACGCGATCCGCTCAAGGTTATTCTGATTTGGAGTTTAACCTGCAGACCGGGGAGAGAGGATCAAGACAAGGGCATCTCCAGCCGATACTTACCCAACTTACTGGAGCAGAAGGCTCTTTGGCAGTAAATAACAACGCGGCCGCTGTTCTATTGGGGCTCGCAGCTGTAGCAGGATCAGGTGAGGTGATTATCTCTAGAGGTGAAGCCGTTGAAATAGGTGGGGGCTTCCGAATCCCTGACGTTCTTTTGCAAAGTGGAGCGAGGTTAGTAGAAGTAGGCGCAACTAATCGGTGCTACGTTTCGGATTATGAAAAAGCTATATCAGATAAAACATCAGCTATCTTGAAAGTTCACGCTAGCAATTTTAAAGTTGTAGGTTTCACTCACACGTCCGAAATAAAAGATCTTTCCCAGCTAGCAAGCCGCCGAGGAATACCCCTGCTTCATGATATAGGCAGTGGATGCCTTTTGGACACACGAGAGTTTGGCCTTTCATATGAACCAAGACCTCAGGATAGCATTCTAGACGGTGCAGATTTGGTATTCTTCTCGGGGGACAAACTTTTGGGGGGACCTCAATCTGGAATAGTAATTGGACAACATTCCTGGGTTAATAAACTGGCGCGACATCCATTAGCGCGAGCTTTCCGAATAGATAAAACTAACTTGGCCGCTCTGATGGCAACTTTGCTTCACTATCTGCGTGACGATGTAACCGAACGAGTTCCAGTTTGGCGCATGATATCGGCTACCTCTGATGGAGTCAGGCGTCGGGCCGAGATTTTACAGGAAAGGCTCGGTATTTCTTCTGCTGTTGTAAGTTCTAAGTCAACCATTGGTGGAGGAAGTCTGCCGGGAGAAACCTTGGATACATCGGTCATAGCGATTCCGACTGCTCACCCGCAAATCCTAGTTCAGCAGCTAAGAAACCAAGATTATCCCGTCGTTTCTCGAATTGAAGGGGATCGGGTTTTACTTGATATACGAACTGTGTTGGAAGAAGAGGACGAACTTCTAATTCACTCCGTACAAGGGGCGATCGGATAGGGTTATGCGACTAATTCATATAGTTCTGACGAAAGATCATAGTCATTCTTTGACGAGACAAGAGGTTTGTGCAAACCCGTTCCCTGGAAAGGGAATAATTGAATTAGCCGCTGGTCAAATAGTAGCAATGACTACTTATCCTGCAGAGATATCCAGTGTGCCTACTCGAGGTATCATGGGCATACCGGTGGACATTTATGATTCATCACAAGAGGAAACTTCACCAACAGACACATCAGGTTCAAACGAGGCAAACAATGACTGATTTCCTGCTCGTAGCAGGTGGCGGAATGGGTTCATGGTCGTGGGGTAGGACGTGGGGGTTTTTGAAGGCTCCAGTTGAACATCCGCCCCGACTTTACAACAAACCTTCGATAGGCAAAGTGGTATCGGTTAACACGTCTGGAAATACTGGCAAATTAATAGATCCCAGAATTACCCCGGAACAAGCTATTGCAAAGATAGAAACGTTGATCAGGGATCAGGATATCAATTCCCCTGTATTAGTTGGGCATGATATCGCGGGCCCACTTGTTCTTAGGGCTGCTACAACTTTGGATCCACCTCCACGGCGGGTAATCATGATAGGTGGTTGGATTCCAGATGGGCGAAAGTCTCCATTGAGTGTCCTACCATTTGCACTTCGTGCCGCTTTCGCTGCGATGACTCCTTTCCATGGGATCCAGGGTAAAGCTTTTCGAATTCAGAAGCACGTGGTCAAGAACTATTTTTGTGGAGGCATGAGTGAAGAAGATGTGATCAAATCTGTGGGCTATTTTCAACCGATTCCAATCAGATTGCTCCAACGTAGTCCGCCCACCATAGATGTTATTCCACCTTGCCCCATAACATACATAGTACTTAATGGAGACAAAATCACTCCGCGAGTAAACCAAATACGCATGGCTCAGAGGTTAGGGCCACTCGAGCTAATAGAAATGGATGCCTGCCATGCTGTTATGCTGCACCAACCTAAAAAATTGGCCCAAATATTACAGAGATACGCCTAGTAACATAGTACATGGACGTTTCTATGGTTGCCGTTTGGCACCGTCAAAGAAATAAAAAGACATTAGTTGGTATAATGCGAATAGGCTCTCAGCACATTTGGATAATAACATGGATTATAGGGGACAATGAACGACGATCAGTTTATAGAAAAGATGCAGTCCAAGATCGAAAGGCTCGTAGGTAGGCAGGTTTCGTTGATTGTTGACGAAGAAGATGGGGATCGTATGGAAGTTGATCTAGATGGTGATGAGCCTAAAGTTATGGTTGGGACTGCGGCCTTAAAATATCCAGGGTTTGCAAGGATGTGCGTGGAATTCTCAGTGGCATCTATAACCAGAGGGCGACAGATCGAACCATTAGAGTTCCAGATCTTCCTGGCACGGAATTAGTCTAAAAGCTACTAGTAAAATTGTAGCCAAAGTTTAATAGACGATCTCCCCTTCGGCTTTGGCCACTACTCTGGCACTCTGGTTTGTTCCGACGATCTTGTAACTAATGCTGCGGGAAGTTCCAGCACTTTCTTTCCAGGTGAGTTGCCCAGTGAACGTTATTGTATCGCCAGGATAAATTGGCATGGTCGCCCGCATCTCAAGCACGCTACCTGCAGCCATAAGCCGGTCTAGAGGGAATGCCTTTTCCAGCAATTCTGCTATATAGGCCATCGTCGCCGGTCCATGTAGTACCGTCCCTGAGAACATACCTTTAGTTGCATATTCTTCGTCTGTGTGCAGATCCCTCCATCCTTCATCTTTTTTAATGGATGCTAACTCGGCGAAATCTCTGATGGAAGATTGTGTGATGTGTTTCACTAAAATCGGGAGTTCGTCCCCCGGAGCCATATTTTTAAAATCAGCGGTTTTTGTCCATAGTGTTGGCATTAAGATTCCTCTAGAGTGCTTCCACTTCTTTCATTAGTGCCGTCAACATTTCGGATTCTGGTACTACTCGCACTTTCTGTCCTTTTCGGAATATTACTGCTCTACCAGCGCCAGCTGCGATTCCGACATCTGCATCTTTGGCTTCACCGGGACCATTGACTTCACAGCCCATTACAGCAATTGTGACCTTTTTGTCTACTTTTTTTAGTAGATCATCCACTTGGTTAGCCAGCTTTATGACGTCAACGTCGGCACGGCCACAACTAGGGCAAGCCACTAAAGTAGCACCTTTTTGTCGAAGGTTTAGCGATTTTAAAATTTCGAATCCGGCTGTAACTTCCTCTCTCGGATCAGCACTAAGTGAAACCCTGATTGTGTCTCCGATTCCTTCGTACAAGAGATTTCCTAGCCCAATAGAGCTACGAATCGAACCAGACTTAGCTGTCCCAGACTCAGTTATGCCTAGGTGTAATGGATATGGGACTAAATATGCAAGTTGACGATATGCTTCCACCGTTGTCGGGACATCGAATGCTTTTAGGGATATCTTAATAAGATCAAAATCTAAGGATTCTAGCAGCCCGACTTCCCAGAGCGCAGTGGCAACCATGTGATCCACTACGCTGTATTCACCTTCGATTCCTTGTCCTGCCTTTGGCAACTTATTGACCATATCCATTACCCGTGAAAATCCCTTGGATTTCCCTATCCCGCCCACTGGAGGCAGGCTTCCGAAATTCACCCCTATTCTAATCGGAGTTCCTCGTTCTTTGGCTGCCAGCACCACGGTTCGGACCTTATCCGGATCACGGATGTTCCCGGGGTTCAGTCTTAAACCATCAACACCCCCCGCGATTGCTTCTAATGCTAATTGGTAGTGGAAATGAATATCTGCAATTAGAGGTATTTGAATCTGTTTTCTAATCTTAGGAAGTGCCTTTGCTGCATCCATATCAGGCACTGCACAGCGGATGATATCGCATCCAACTGCTTCTAGTTGGTGGATCTGCTTGACCGTGGCTGACACGTCTCTTGTGTCAGTTTTAGTCATGGATTGTACGGAGATTTCCGCACCGGCCCCGATCTTAACGGTTCCTACCTGTAATTCTCTGGAGATACGTCGCTGCATACGTTCTACCTTTTGGCAATACGAGGGCAGCTTAACGGACGAAACTATCCCCTCGTATTATACGTAAAATGTCGTTATAGCTTATCACTATCACCATCGCTATTAGAAGGGCGAAGCCCACCATATGAACTAGAGCTTCTTTTTCTGGTGGAATACGTTTGCCCCGTCTGACCCATTCAATTATCACAAATAACAGTCGCCCTCCATCTAAAGCGGGAATTGGTAAAATATTAAAAACGGCCAAGCTAATACTTAAAAGGGCAGCGAGGGGTATCAAGGCCATGGTTCCCCCAAGGCCTATTATTTCGTGTGTTCCTTTGACTATTCCCACAGGCCCTGATCCGGGGAATGGTGCGTTCCCGGACGCCCACTGCGACAGTGCATTCCAAGTAAACTTGAGGACGTTTCCCACCTCTCCTATTGCTTTAGGCACTGCACTCCAGAATGTGTAGGATCTGGTTTCTTGGGATGTATCGGTCATGGATAGCCTGACCCCAGTTGCTCCCTCTCCTTCGGGAGGATCCCATCTCGGAATTACCTTAATCTTATGCTCAGTTCCGTCTCTATCGACAACTAAAGTTAGTGGTTCGCCCAGATGCCTACTGATAGATGAAGCCAGGTCGCCGATGTCATCTATTTCATTCGCGCCAGAGACAAGAACTCTGTCCCCAGGTCGCAAACCTGCTTGCTGTGCGGGAGAGTTGGGCGCTACTTCGTCTATTATCACGGATCCTACTGTGACATCCCTAGGTACGAGTAGTAACGCAGTGAAGATTACCACGGCCAAGAGGACGTTCATAAATGAACCTGAAATTAATACGATGGCTCTAATCCATGGTGGTTTTGCTGCCAAGCTTCTCGGTCCAGTAGGGTCGTTCTCTCCTTCGAGTTTCACGAACCCACCAAGAGGTATCAAGTTTAGTGTGTAAACTGTTTCGCCTCTTTGCCAACCTGCTAGTCTAGGAGGGAATCCAACACCAAATTCATGTACTTTGACACCAAAAAACTTGGCTGTGGCAAAGTGTCCAAGTTCGTGAATTACCACGAGTGCCACGATCATCCCTATCAGTTCTAGCACAAACATAGCTGTTATTTTTGAGCGATCTCTTTTGCTCGAACTCGAGCCCACTCATCGGATGCTAACACTTCCTCTAAATCATTGGGATTTCCGGGATGGTGGTCTTCTAATGTTTGGCTTACAACTTTGGGTATGTCGGTAAAAAGTATTTCCCGGTTGAGAAATAGTTCTACAGCTACTTCGTCAGCTGCGCATAACACCGTCGGGAATGTAGCTCCCTGATGGCCTGCTTGTAATGCTAGAGAAAAACACGGGTATCGGTTAGGGTCCAAGGGCTCGAATGTCATGCTCGTTGCCACATCTATGTCTAATTTAGGGATGTCGTTATTTGCATGTCTATCCGGATAGAAAAGCGAGTATTGAATTGGTAGGCGCATGTCTGGAGGGCCTAATTGAGCTTTCACAGAACCGTCTGCAAATTCTACCATGGAATGAATCAGACTTTGAGGGTGAACCACAACCTCAATCTGATTCCAATCAACTCCGAATAACCAATGGGCTTCTATTACTTCGAATCCTTTGTTCATGAGTGTTGATGAATCGATAGTTATCCGGCGACCCATAGTCCAGGTGGGGTGTTGCAGGGCTTGTTCTGGCGTTACGGTTTTTAACTTAGCCTCTGATGTATTTCTAAATGGCCCACCGGACGCTGTTATGATAAGCCGTCTTATAGGTTGGTCTTCGCCTTGAAGACATTGCCATATAGCACTAGGTTCGCTGTCAACAGGAAGAAGTCTGGCTCTAATTTTGTCTGGCATCCGAGAGATGATCTCACCGGACATAATAATCACTTCTTTGTTGGCTAGGCAGACAGATTTGCCTTCATCAAGGGCTTTGAATGTAGGCACCAACCCGGCTCTGCCCGTAGTCCCTACCATGACCGTATCAACTGTTGGATCAGATACCATTTCGTCCATCGGTGTTATTTTTGATTCACCGAATGTGTTCAAGGGAAGATTGGTGTTGGCCGCCCAAACTAGTTTTGGATGAAACTCGTCTATTTGCTGTCTGAGAAGGTCTATGTTATTTCCTGCTCCGAGTCCTACTATTTCAAAAGAATCAGGGAACGCTCTCACAATATCCAGAGTCTGTCTTCCTATGGAACCGGTTGAACCTAATATCACTAACCCCTTTTTAGGCATTTTAACTTCCTGTTGTTAGTATTTGTGGCTAGGTAATTATAATCGCCATGGAATAATAGGTCACAGGTATTGTTACTAAGAGTGAATCTAATCGATCCAATAGCCCTCCATGTCCAGGGATTACAACTCCTGTGTCTTTTACCCCCGCGATGCGTTTTACCCAAGATTCGGATAGGTCACCGATCTGAGATCCGATTCCCAATCCGAAACCCAGAACAACTGATTCCCATGAGTCTATCGGCAAATCAAAGATAAATTTCATCGCTGAAAGAGCACAGATAGATGCCGCCAAACCTCCTGCTGCCCCTTCCCAAGTCTTCTTCGGGCTTATTTTGGGCGCCATTCTGTGACGTCCAAGCCATGTGCCCACGAAAAATGCTGCTGTATCACTAGCGAATGTGGCAAATACGGCAACAAACAACCAATCCCGTCCATCGTATAGTGGCGTTCCTGATTCACGTAAAAATAACGCATGCGAAAGTAAGAATCCAACATATAATGGTCCAATTGCTGCTATAAGCCAGTTTCTAATGAACTTCTTAATGTTATATTTGGGCCTTGTGGCAACCCACAACAACGCCACTGCAAATGTGGCTATTATTAGGAAAAGCGCACTGTTGCCGTTTTGTTCGGCAATCTGGCCATTTAACACAAACAATAATGTCAGAAGTAAACTCGGGACCATTGGGATCCGGGCTCCAATACCGCGAGCTAAATGTGAAAACTCGTACATCCCCCATAGCGCAGCGAGGGTTATCAGAATTGTTAGAAGTGGATAGCCTAACCAGATTATTCCGCTCAGAACTGGTATTGCTAACAGGCCGACTAAAACGCGGGCCTGCAAAATCAGTTCTCAGGATCTATTGAGCCAAATCGTCTATCGCGGCTCCTATATGATTGTATCGCGCTTTCGATGTCTCTAGAATCTAAACTTGGCCACGATTTTGGAGTGAAAAAGAACTCGCTATAGGCCGATTGCCAGAGCAAGAAATTACTCAACCGTTGATCACCGCCTGTCCTTATGATCAAGTCTGGTTCCGGGATATTATGGGTATCTAAATAGGTGCTAAATAAGGTTTCATCTAATGACTCTGGGGATATCCCATCTCTTATTACAGCTTTTACAGCGTCTAATATTTCCTGTCTTCCCCCGTAGTCGAACGCTACACAGAGTGTCATTCGGGAGTTAGCCTGTGTGATTCCTTGGCTTCGCTCCACAGCCTTCCGAAGCTCCGTATCAAGACGATTTGTCCGACCGAGCATGATGATTCGGACTCCACGCTTATGGAGATCTTGCGTTTCTTTCTCAATTACAGACCGCAAGATCGAGATGATACCATCCACTTCACCTTGAGGTCTGCTCCAATTTTCTGTAGAAAAAGCGTAGATTGTTACGTATTCTACCCCCGCTTCACCAAGCCATTTCAAGACTTCGCGAAGCTTTTCGACTCCTGCTCGATGACCGTCATTCCTTGATAGTCCTCTTTCCGTAGCCCAGCGCCCATTACCATCCATGATGATCGCTACGTGCCTCGGTACAGGGAGATTATGGCTGTTGGGTTTTCCGGGGAGTTGTGACGATAGATCGGAATTTGAGATGCGATTGATGTCAGGCATGTGTATATGTAGCTGGCAGTGCGGGACTTAAATCTTCATCATTTCTTCTATTTTACCAGCCCAGTACTTGTCGATGTCGGAGATATGGATGTTAGTTCGTTTTTGTAAATCATCTTGTGCTCTTTTGCTTTCATCCTGAGATATGTCTTTAGTTTTTTCTAGTGCTCGCATCTTATCTAGAGCGTCTCGGCGGACGTTCCTCACCGCCACCTTGGCTTCTTCAACTTTTTTCCCTAGTGATTTCACCAATTCCTGACGCCTCTCTTGGCTGAGCGGGGGCACAGGTATTCTGATTGACGTTCCATCGTTGGAAGGATTTAACCCTATAGATGATTGTTGAATAGCTTTCTCAATTGCGTTGAGTGATTGTCTATCCCACGGCTGTATGAGTATTATCTCCCCATCCGGGGTGGACAATGTGCTCATTTGGCTAATCGGCGTAGGAGTTCCATAATAATCTGCAGATATATCTTCCACCAGTGCCGTAGTTGCTCTTCCTGTTCGGACTTTGCTCAGATCTTTTTTCAAAAAATCTACTGATTTCCCCATTCGTTCCGACCCATCAGTGAGAATCTCTTCCGGCGTCATAACCTTAACCCCCGTGCGATATTGGATTTAAATCTTTTCCTTAATAATAGTTCCCACGGGCTGCCCAGATAATACTGTGGCGATATTACCTGGTTGGAAAATATCAAATACTATTATTGGTAGATGATTCTCCATACATAAAGACAATGCAGTACTATCCATTATATCTAAACGTCGGTTGAGAGCTTCCATATAGTCAAGTTGTTCAAATAATTTAGCTTCGCTGTGTATGTTGGGATCCGAATCGTACACTCCGTCCACTCGGTTCTTTGCCATCAACAAGACTTCCGATCCTATTTCTATGCCCCTGAGCGCTGCGGCTGTATCCGTTGTCATATATGGGTTGCCTGTGCCTGCTCCGAATAACACAACACGTCCTTTCTCGAGGTGGCGTATTGCTCTTCGTCTAATATAAGGCTCTGCTATGGATTGCATAGGGATGGCTACTTGGATTCTTGTATCCAGATTTTGTTTCTCGAGAGCATCTTGTAATGCGAGCGAATTAATTACGGTTGCTAACATGCCGGCATAATCTGCGGTAGACCGATCCATACCTTGATCCGCTGCGGATTGCCCGCGCCAGATATTCCCTCCCCCCACCACAGCGCACAACTCCACACCCAAGTCGTACGCGATTTTGATTTGTCCGGCGATATATTCCGTGGCCCCCGAGTCTATTCCAAAGGATTCCTCGCCTCGGAGTGCTTCACCACTCAGTTTTAGTAGTGCTCTTCGGTAGATGGATTTCGCCACCACAAACTTTCACTCTCCTAAGGCAAACCTAGTGAAACGGTGGACTCTGATGTTTTCACCCATCTTAGCCACAACTTCTTGCACTACCTCATCCACACGCAAACTTGGGTCCTTGATAAAGGTTTGATTTAACAAACAGACTTCTTCTGTTGGCCTGTCGTCGTCATCTGGTCTATCACTTTCGTTAACGTACGATGGAGACATGGCCGCTACCTGCATAGCTAGGTCATGGGTCAGCGCCTGCATTTCCGAGGTCCTGGCCACAAAGTCAGTCTCGCAATTTACTTCCACCAGGGCTCCTATACGCCCACCGCTATGTATGTATGAAGCCACAAGACCTTCGTTAGTATCTCTGGTAGCTCTCCGAGATGCAGCTGCCAATCCGGCACTTTTTAAAAATTCCTCTGCTTTTTCCAGGTCACCATCGCCGTCTTCCAAAGCACGTTTGCAATCCATGATACCCGCGCTAGTTCGTTCGCGAAGAGTTTTTATTAGGTCTACACTAACCTGCAAAGCGATCTCCTGATTTTCCTTAACTAGCCGTAGGAGTTGCTTCAGACAGCTCTTCCGGGTTCTCCCCGGTAGAGGCGTCTTCCGTCTCTTGTTCGATTGTACTCGTGGATTCGGTAACTATTTCGGTTGCTGGTTTTATTTGATTTACTGGTTCTTGTATCTCGGTTTCTATCTCTGCTACAGGTCCAGTGGTTAGTTCCTGTTCGTAGGTCTCTTGGAATTCTGATAATTCATCCGCAGCGGCTTCCTGCTCTAATTGCAATGTCCGTCGCTCTTGGAGTCCCTCGAAAGCTCCATCAGCTATCCGAGAAGTGATTAGTCTGATAGAACGGATCGCATCATCGTTGCCGGGAATATAGTGGTCAATTACGTCCGGATTACAATCCGAATCAATTATCGAAATAAGAGATATGTTTAGTTTTACTGCCTCTGCTACGCATATATCCTCTTTTGGCATGTCTATAACAAAAATAGCCGCGGGCAACGATTTCATGTCCCTGATTCCACTAAAATACTTTCTCAAACGTGCCAGTTGTTCTTCAAGCTTGAGAGCGATTTTTTTAGAGTGGGCTTCCCATCTGCCTTCTTCTTGCTGTGTTTCTAGTTCTATCATGTATTCAACACGACGACGTATCGTGCTGAAATTGGTTAGAGTTCCTCCCAGCCACCTTTGGTTCACGTAAGGCATTCCACACCGGGTGGCCTCCGCCGCTATCGCCTCTTGGGCCTGTTTTTTTGTTCCAACAAACAGAATATCTCCACGCTCTCTAGCGATAGCCTGGGCGGCGGCGGCGGCAGCTTCTAAGTGCCGCAAGCTTTTCTGGAGATCGATTATGTGTATGCCGTTCCTTTGGGTAAAAATGAACGGTCTCATCCTGGGGTCCCAACGGCGCGTTTGATGTCCGAAATGAACTCCTGCTTCCAGAAGTGATTTCATAGTGATAGGTTCACGTTCTACAGTTGCCGCTGGTTCTAACGTTTCGACCATATATTCTTCCTTTTCAATACCAGTTGTCACACCCGGCTCACGCCTGATAATCGGCTAGAAGTATAGCATAGCCGGTATTTCGGGGCAACGGTTTCGGTTCAATCAATGCCTATCTTAGCGCGATATATGGAAGCTTCTACCTTGGGTACATCAGTTATTCTAGCACTGAATGTGGAAGATGAGGGATCTGATAGGAATTAAAAATGTTTGGTCAACGTTAATCTCGGTGTATATTAAAACTGCCGTAAAATAGTGCAGTTGTTCTAGAGTGCCGACGTGTACAGCGTAGATGATTGTTAGTTATATTGTTCTCCATTTTTGCGCCGTATGCATCTAAACTATCGGTTTATTCAAGATGCTGGTAGAGATTTTTCGGGGTATGAGTTGACCGTAGCCTAATTGTCCCACAAGGTTTCCATTCTCAACTAACACCTTCCCTCTTAGCACTGTTGTGGTAGGCCATCCCTGGATAGGCCAACCTTCCCAGATGCTGTAATCGCTGATATGGAAATCGCTCTTCTCGAGCTTACGATTCATGTTAGGATCGATTATCGTGATGTCAGCGTCACTGCCAGGCGCAATTGCACCCTTTCTGGGATAGAGTCCTATTAGCCGAGCTGCGTTTGATGATGTAACCTCCACGAACCTTTCTAGTGACATACCGCGTTTTATCACTCCCTCATTGTATGTTATGCCCACTCGAGTCTCAGCACCGTTATGGCCACCGGTAACGTTCATAACGGTTTTCCCTCGGGTCTTCAATTCATATGCGGTGCAATATTCGTCGGTGGCCACTGTGTTCAGGCCGCCATTTAAGAGTCCGTCCCATAACATAAGTCTATCCGCTTCTGATTTTAGAGAAGGGTATGTATGGTACTTCATCCCGTCCGGTTCGCTGTAGTTGTCGGATGTAAAGCTGAAGTAATTGTGCAATGTCTCCCCATAAACTGGTAATCCGTCAGATCTGGCTTCTCTGATTGCTTCTACACCTTCTTTCGCACTGACATGCACGAAATAGACGGCTGCACCAGTCCATTTTGCTAACCGTGTGATGCGTCTGAAAGAGATATCCTCGGACATATTGTTGTGAACTAGCGGCATGTTGGGCCATTCTGTCTGTTCCTCTCTTATCAATTTTTGGTACATGTGTTGTACGATGTCGTCATCTTCTGAATGTACGAACAGCAGTCCGTTATGCCTGACAAGCTCTTCCATCACCGCTGAAATATCTCCCATTCCGACCATGCGCCGTTTTTCTTCAGGCACATCGGGGATAATGTTCGTGGTGAACAGTTTAATGGTTGGGAAACCTTCGACCACAGCATCTTTGATTTGGCTTATTACTTCTAGAGAAGGTGTGCCGGTCAATGTTATGTGGTAGGCGTAGTCACAATATGAGCGTCCTTTCCAGCGTGTATTGCGTTCCGTTATGGCATCTGGAATGTTTCTCTTGGGATTGCATGTAGCGAAATCTACTAATGTGGTGGTCCCACCATATAACGCAGCTTGGCTTACCTGTTCTGGTGGTGCGGTTTCAAGATCTCCAGGTTGGAACAGGATTGGTGCTGCGACATGGGCATGGGGCTCGATTCCTCCGGGAATCACAATTTTCCCAGCCGCTTCTATTGTCAAACCCCCTTCATCTGGCAGGCTATTAGGGGTCGTGACTGCTACGATTTTTTCTCCTTGAATACCAATATCCCAATAACCTACGCCGTTGGGTGTCACCACATGACCGCCTCTTATAACCAAGTCTATCATCGGCTTATGACTCCCCTCTCTATGATGTTGGCCAGTTTAACATAACTCCATCGATTCTATTGGCCCGGTTTAATAACGTTCGGTGAGATGTATGTGGTATTCCGACTCGATTGTACTGATAGTTTGCTAGATATCATTTGATCGATTAGACAGTGCTCAAATTCCGGCGTTTAGTACTTTTATATATATCATTCCTGTTCATCTGTCTGTTTCCCGCTTGTGTGAATTCGAATAGCGGGGATGGCGTGGCAACTTCTACGAATGAAGCAGGTGGTTTAGGTGACCCATTGAGTGCCGAAATAGGTTCCGAAGTGGGCCAGCAGGCACCCAATTTCTCGGTTACCACAATCGACGGAACCCGTGTTGGCCTTGACACATACGACGGAAGTCCGGTACTCCTGTATTTCTACGCTGTTTGGTGAGGCACGTGCCGCGCCGAGTTACGGCGCTTGAATAATATCTACCCTCAGTACTCAAGCAAAGTTGGCTTTCTTGTGATCGGAACGGATCCGACAAGCGAGGCCGATAAGATAGCTAGCTATTCAGATAGAGAAGGGTTTGCATGGCCAATGGTGGTTCACAATGCAAATATTCTGAAAGAATTCCGAATCCTAGAACGTTCTACCAAGATTGGCATTGGTCGGGACGGTCTCATAAAATTCCGTAAAGGATTTGGGTTGAACAGCGAAGAAACTTGGGGGATCCTGCTTGAAACCCTCTCAGGACCGTGACCTGTTTATTAATTCTTTTTGCAAATTGATGGCGGAATTTCACATATGGTTGAACCGTCAAACGTAAGAGGAAGTATGCACATTGAATTCGTTGCCAACTGCAAGACAACTTCATGCGTTAACTCCTATATTTTCCATTTTTGACGCATTCGAATCGCATGCCCGGTAGAGACAACTGCCTTTCATCTTTCCACCCCGCTGCACAGGAGTGGTTTACCTCTCGTTTCGATGCCCCTTCACCGCCACAAACTGAAGGTTGGCCTGCGATAGAGTCTGGTGCTGATCCATTGAATTTGGTAGGCATACTTACAGCTGGCCAGAAAGTTGGTGCGTTGCCATTGAATAGGATTGTTTTCAAAGATGGTATTCCCACTGCAGTTAGTGTGTCAGGCACTAAACTCGAGATAGGCATGGACTATTCATCGTAGAACTAATCCGTAGGGAATATGGTCGAGATCTGCGAAACATTACAGCTTCCGGGTGATAAATCGTTGTATGCTTTGTGCCGAACTGGTTTTGAGTGGTTGTAACAGGAAAGTTTTATAATAGCATCAAGTATCCAGATTGCATGATTGCATGCTAGTAATTATGGCTAGGAGGTTTTTGTGACAAATTCACAAGATCTACAACAGGTGACCACCGTGATCAACGAATGGGCGGGTGCGCTCTCCGATGGAGACATAGAACGTGTTAAAAGGTTATGGGACAATTTGTACCCTGACCTTGTATACATTGCCGAAGAAAACGACGAACCAGCATTGGGGTGGGAAGGTATAGAGGATTATTACAGAGAATTAGAAAGCTCGTTGGGAAGATCGTCATGGTCTATAGATAATCTTAAAGTGGATATCTTGAATGACGTGGCGTGGGCCTATCTGACTTTTGTTGTTGAGGCCGAAGTCAAGCCATTCAAGCGTACAATGACTTTCAATGGGCGTAACACCTTTATCCTTCGGAAAGTTGATGCCAAGTGGAAACTCATACATTATCATGAATCTTTATCACGGGATAAAAGTCGAGAGACATGGGGTTGGTTTTTCGAAAACTGAACTATAGTGCTCCATAATTAAGACCATTGTTCTATGGCTGCGATGATCATAACTCATCAAGTAAAGTAGTGAGTCCAACTACTAACAACTTATGTTACGCGCGTTAAGATTCGGACGTACAGAGAGAATTTTGTTTCTGGCGTTGCCAAGCTTCATAGCCGTGCTTATAATGCTTCTGACTCGCCCTAACCCTTGATACAGGAGGAAGTGCGCTGCAAGACTTCGAGTATGTAGTTCCCAAAACGCTGAAAGACGCTGTCGGGTTGATGGCAGGAAAAGGATCTAAAGCGAAAGCTTTAGCAGGTGGGACCGACGTCCTAGTCCAGCTCCGAGGTGGACGATTCACCATAGACCGATTGGTGGAACTTAAAGACATCCCTGAAATGAATGAAATTACTTGCTCTAGGGATGAAGGTTTGACATTAGGTGCAGCTGTGCCTTGCTATCGGGTTTACGATGACAAAACTATACAAGACCTTTATCCGGGCCTGGTTGATGCTGCTTTTCTTATTGGGGGGATTCAGATACAAGGAAGGGCCACTATTGGTGGCAATCTATGTAATTCTTCGCCAAGTGGCGATACAATTCCCGCTCTTATTGTCTTAAATGCACAATGCAAAATTGAAGGTCCAAACGGATCTCGGACGGTTTCGGTCGAGGAATTCTGTACGGGACCGGGCTCCAATCTTCTTCAAACCGGAGAACTGCTAGTTTCGTTAAAATTCCCTCCTCCGACTCCGCGCTCTGGCGCACATTTTCTGAGGTTTATACCAAGGAATGAAATGGATATCGCGGTAGCGAATTCAGCGGTCTGGGTACAACTAGCTAGTGATAAGCAACATATCGATGCCGCGAGGATTAGCATAGGTGCTGTGGCTCCCACGCCTCTGTTTGCAAAGGCAGCCAGCGAACTTCTTTCAGGACGGGTTGCAGATGAAGATTCTTATCAAGCCGCCGCTGAGGCTGCTCAGGCCATTGCCAGTCCAATCGATGATATGCGCGGTACCGTCAGACAGAGGATACACTTGGTCGGCGTTCTCACCAAGCGTGCTCTTCGACAAGCCGTAGCTCGCGCCAAAGAGGCCTAAAACTAATGACAAGAAAAACTCATGTGGTTACAAACATCAATAGCGCAGAAGTAGAATTTCTCTGCGAACCGCGACAAAGCATGTTGGAAGTCTTGCGGGATGTTCTTGACTTAACAGGTACTAAAGAAGGTTGCAACGACGGGAACTGTGGAGCATGTACGATTACAGTAGACGGCACGATCATAGATTCCTGTTTGATGCTAGCTGTAGAGGCGGAAGGGAAAACCATTGGGACGATAGAAGGTGTGGCCACGCCTGACGGTCTGCATCCGATCCAGCAGGCGTTCTTAGAAAATGCTGCTCTCCAGTGTGGGATTTGTACGCCCGGCTTCATAATAGCTGCTAAGGCGCTTTTGGAGCAGGAACCAGATGCAGATGAACATCGGGTACGACACTGGTTGGCCGGAAACCTGTGCCGATGCACGGGCTACGACAAGATCGTCCGCGCTGTTTTAGACGCCGGAGAACGTATGAGGAATAAGTAATATGACTATTACTGCTGATCCAGAGACTAATGGTAGCAATGATTATAGCGTGATAGGAACTCGTCCCATTCGACACGATGGGGTAGAGAAAGTTACTGGTCAAGCTCGTTACGGTGAAGATGTCAACATTCCAGGAATGCTTTTCGGTAAAATTCTTAGGAGCCCTCACGCTCATGCCATCATAAAAAAGATCGATCCGTCTAGAGCCTTGGCGTTGCCTGGCGTAGAAGCCGTAGTCACGTCAGAAGAGCTCCTCCAAACTTCAGGTAAAGCCGTTGATCTTGGCGAAGGCGCTATGATTAATCCTAAATTTCTTAGCAATAACATACTCGCTGGAGAGAAAGCGCTTTACAAAGGTCACGCGATTGCAGGCATAGCTGCGATCAGCCCACATCTTGCCGAACACGCTCTGGATCTGATTGATGTTGAGTATGAAGTTCTGCCTGCAGTTTTAGATGCGAAAGAGGCGATGAAAGATGGAGCGCCGATCTTACATGAGAGGTTGGCGACTTTTGACAATATTTTCGTTCGGCCGGGTGGGTTGAAGAATGATGATGATCAGACTAAACCGTCGAATGTATCTATCCATTTTGTCTTCGAGACAGGAGATCTGAAAAAGGGATTTAAAGATGCCGATGTCGTCGTCGAACGAGAGTACCATACCAAACCGGTGCATCAAGGCTATATAGAACCTCATGCAGCGACTGCTATGTGGAATCGCGACGGTAAAGTCACAATTTGGAGCAGTTCACAAGGTCATTTCACTATGCGCGAGCAAACTGCGTTGGTCTTAGGGCTTCCAGTTTCTCAAGTTAAGGCAATTCAAATGGAGATAGGTGGAGGTTTCGGTGGCAAGACACTGACATATCTCGAACCTGTTGCCGTTCTTCTTTCGAAGAAAACTGGCAAACCGGTGAAAGTATCCATGAGTCGAGCCGAAGTCTTCCAGGGGTCTGGACCGACGTCCGGCGGATATATCAACATAAAGATCGGGGCTACAAAAGACGGACGAATTACTGCTGCTGAGGCCGTTATGATGTACGAGGCTGGAGCATTTCCAGGATCGCCAGTCATCGCCGGAAGTCAATGTATTTTCGGTCCTTATAATCTGGAAAACGCTCGAGTAGAAGGGTACGACATCGTTGTTAACTCGCCAAAGGTAGCAGCATACCGGGCTCCCGGTGCGCCCGCCGCAGCTTTCGCAGCGGAGACGGCGATCGATGAATTGGCTGAAAAATTAAATATAGACCCACTGGATTTGCGGTTGCTTAACGCAGCCCAAGAAGGGACTAGGCG
>VEXF01000027.1 GCA_009391275.1 SAR202 cluster bacterium AD-804-J14_MRT_500m
ACCTCATTTGCCCATTAGATACTTCATTTTTGAATTACCCTGCCCTTAATAGACATCAATACACATCAGAGTATGTTTGATCGGCACGCGATGCTCAAACTATCACCCCATAACCTGCAATCTACCAGATAACAAACGGTACTAAGTCACTGCAATAAGACCTTTGGGAAGACATCTTGGCAGTAAAGCGATGCTACCATTGCCTATATAGCGTGTCAAAATCATATTATTAGACACGCGAACCCGATGAATTAATTCGTCCCCTTAAAACGAGAGTATTACTCAGTTTAATTCTTTAATGTTCGGTTGTCGGCAGCCGACATCACATGTTGTGACGCCCACTAGGCGCTGCTACAATTCAGGTAGTTGGCCCCAGTGACGTCATCTATATCCCATTATCTAGAGAGTGCTGTCGTGGTATTAAGTGACCGAAGTATTAAAGAGGCTTTGAAGCAGGGACATATTGTGATAGAACCACTCGATCCACAGGACATCCAGCCTGCCAGTGTGGATCTTCACCTACACCAGAAATTGCTAGTGTTCCGTAACACTCGCAGGCCCTACATAGACGTCAAGAGGCGTCTGGACGATCTTACTGATTCAGTGGAAATCGAGGGAGACGAAGCATTCGCCCTCCACCCAGGGGAATTTGTGCTAGCTAGCACACAAGAACATATCGAAGTCCCACATGACCTAGTTGCTCGTCTAGAAGGGAAAAGCTCCCTCGGCCGCATGGGACTAGTCATCCATTCAACTGCTGGATACGTTGACCCGGGCTGGAAAGGAAGATTAACTCTTGAACTAACCAATATCGCCCGTCTACCCATTACGCTATATCAGCAGATGAAAATCGGTCAAATATCATTCCTACAACTAACGACCCCAGTAGACCGACCCTATGGATCTGATTCTCTAAAGAGCAAATATCAGGGGCAAACTCAACCCACAGCCAGCCGATATCATGAAAATTTTACCCGCAACGAATGAACCTGACACATGGCCGATGTCCCGGGCATTAAAGTTGGCCCAGTATGCATTAGGGACCACTAGCCCTAATCCTGCCGTAGGAGCAGTTCTAGTTAAAGGCGATCGCATCATAGGTGAAGGCTACACCCAACCACCAGGTCGAGCCCATGCGGAGATTATTGCCTTGGAGGCTGCCGGTGATGAGGCTAAAGGATCCTCCTTGTACTCCACGCTGGAGCCTTGCAACATTTACGGACGAACACCACCCTGCACGGAAGCAATTATTGCGGCCGGGGTATCGACAGTGTGCTATGCGGTTCTGGACCCGAACCCGAATGTTCAAGGAAAAGGGATCCGTCAATTAAATGAGGCCGGAATAGATACATACCATCAAACAGTAAAAGGTGCCTCTGAGTTGTATGAAGCCTTTTCGAAGCACATCAACACCGGTCTCCCTTTCGTAACAGCTAAATTTGCCATGAGTTTAGATGGGAAAATAGCAACCCGAACTGGGAACTCCAAATGGATCACAGGGGAATCCGCACGAAAATTCGTCCATCAATTACGCCGCGCATCTGACGCGATAATAGTTGGAGTCAATACGGTTATACTTGACGATCCTCTCTTAACAACACGCGACTTATCCGGTAATCCCTTGCCCAACCAACCTTTACGGGTGATAGTAGATAGCAAGGGGCGCACACCAACTAACTCCAGATGCCTGAATACACCTGGATCCACCGTGGTCGCTATGTCAGCAGAAAACAGTACTAACAGAAAAGCTCTCCAGCAGGTAGGCGCAGAAGTACTATATCAAAGCCATGGCAGACCTCAAGTAGACCTACTAGAGTTACTCAGGTATCTAGGTGCCCGGGGCATAGTCAGTGCATTAGTTGAAGGTGGCGGGGGACTCCTAGGATCCCTATTCGATGATAACTTGGTCGACAAAGTATGCGCTTTCGTGGCTCCTACGATAATCGGTGGCAGAAACGCCCCATCTCCTGTGCAAGGTCAGGGGGCTCGGACTCTTTCTCAAGCAACATGTCTGGAGCGGATCAGAATACAACAGGTGGGAAACGACATACTTGTCCAAGGTTACCCGGGTTAGGGAGATAGATGGTTTGTTTACTGGGATTGTAGAAGAGTTGGGTACGGTTGTTTCTTTCAATGATTCTAGACTAAGCATCGAGTCTCATCGCGTCATTGAAGATTTATCTCTGGGAGATAGTATCTCTGTAAACGGTGCTTGTCTCACCGCAATATCTATTACGCCGAAGACCTTCACTGTAGAACTATCACCAGAGACGTTGCGCAGAACAAATTTTAGTTCCGTAAAAAAGGGAACTATTTTAAATCTCGAACGGGCATTAGCTGCTAACGCTAGGCTAGGAGGGCACATCGTCCAAGGTCATATAGACGCCTGTGGTCAGATCTCTTCTGAGCGTCCAGAAGGCGATTCGATTATCCGAAACATCAGAGCGCCCAAAAGACTAATGCGTTATGTGATAGAGAAGGGATTTGTAGCTATTGACGGAATCAGCCTTACAGTGGTCAAGAAATTTAGTTCCTCTTTCACGATCTCTGTGATACCATACACCTTCGAAAACACCAACATGAAATGGCGCCAACCTAAAGACTTAGTCAACCTTGAGGTCGACATATTGGGTAAGTATGTCGAGAGCCTTTTCGGTGGGCGATAGTGTCAGCCACTTGTCAATAGAGAAGGAACCTGAATGACCGTAGTGACAGTGGAAGAAGCAATCGAGGATTTCAAACGGGGCAAATTCCTCATTATCACGGATGACGCTAATCGAGAGAACGAAGGCGACCTCGCCATAGCAGCTGATTTCGTCACTCCGGAGTCTGTCAACTTCATGGCAAAACACGCTAGAGGATTGCTTTGTACTCCGCTGGCGGTAGACTTCTTAGATAGACTCAACATTCCATTGATGACACAAACTCATGCCGCGGCTATGCATGGCACCGCTTTTACAGTCTCCATTGACTATTTACAAGGTACCACGACTGGGATATCCGCTTTCGATCGATCAGCCACAGTCAAAGCGGCAATAGATCCTGCGTCTAAACCATCCGATTTCGCCCAACCAGGCCACACATTTCCATTGCGATACCGAGAAGGAGGTGTCCTAGCAAGAGCTGGGCACACAGAAGCTAGCGTAGACCTGTCCATATTAGCAGGCCTAAAGCCTGCCTCGGTCATATGTGAAATCATGAATGATGACGGCACTATGGCGAGAATGGGGGATCTGGAAACATTCTCCAAGATACACAATATAAATATCGTATCTATTGAACAGTTGATATCCTATCGCCGGCGCACGGAACAGCTAGCCGAAAAAACAGGGACAGCTAAACTTCCGACGAGATACGGGGACTTCACAATCCACGGGTTTGTAGAACGGTATGATGCGGAGGAACATGTTGCCCTAGTTATGGGAGACTGGAAACCGGAAGAACCTGTCATGGTCAGAGTACACAGTCAATGCTTTACCGGAGATATCTTTGGAAGCCTACGATGTGATTGCGGAAGCCAAGTTGAACAATCTCTTAAGGCGATCGCAAGCGAGGGAAAAGGCGTTTTCCTATACATGCGTCAGGAAGGACGGGGGATAGGCTTGCATAACAAAATCCGTGCTTACCAACTCCAAGACACCGGTTTGGATACAGTCGAAGCTAACGCAAAACTTGGATTCGAGCCTGACCTAAGGAATTATGGGATAGGAGCACAGATACTCTCTGATTTGGGCGTTAAAAAAATTAGGTTACTTACCAACAATCCCCAAAAGATAGTAGGACTCAGCGGATTTGACCTAGAAGTGGTGGAACGGATACCAATGCTGGTTGAGGTTACCAACGAAAACATTGGTTACCTACGAGCTAAAAAACAAAAATTAGGGCACCTGATTGATCCGACTGATGATTCCACCACCTCCTGTTAGCTTCGCGTACCTTCTTATATAGGGTTACGCTTGGATCTACTCATCAATCTCCTGTCTCGAAAAACGAACCTTAAAAGGTTAATTCCGGCAACAGCGTTGATTTAATCAGTCGCCTACTGTGGTCAGTAAGTAGGAATTAAGAAACCCATCTATGTCACCATCCAAGACGGACTCGGCATTGGACGTTTGATGGTTACTCCGGTGGTCCTTAACTAACTTATACGGGTGCAAAACATAACTCCGGATTTGATTGCCCCATTCTGCTGATTGGCGTTCTCCCCGCATCTTCTCCAATGCTTTAGCTTTTTCTTCCATTCTTCTTTGCAGCAAACGCGCGCGAAGTATAGTCATAGCATACTCTCTATTCTGATGCTGCGAACGTTCTGTCTGACAAGCTACAACAATCCCAGTGGGAATATGTGTCAATCGAACTGCCGACGCTACTTTTTGCACATTCTGCCCACCTGGCCCACTTGATCTAAAAAAATCCATCTTCAGTTCTTCCGATCGGATGACCACATCTACATCTTCATCATCCGCCGCCGGAAGAACCTCTATGTGAGCAAAAGAAGTATGTCGAAGATGATCATTGTTGAACGGAGACAAACGCACAAGACGGTGAACACCTTTTTCCGCCTTGAGATACCCATAGGCAGTAGGGCCTTCTACTTCTATGGTCGCACTTTTTATTCCAGCCTCCTCTCCCTCTGTCAGATCTAACATACGGGATTTATAGCCTCGCTTCTCCGCCCACCTCAGATACATCCTAAGAAGCATCTCACTCCAATCTTGTGAGTCCACACCACCTGCACCAGACTGAACCGATATGATGCAGGGACGATCATCGTAGGGACCTGACAAAGTTAGTTGAAACTCCCTTGTTTGAAGCTCTCCGAACAAACGCTCGGCCTCATTCAATAATTGTTGTTCTAACGATGGATCTTCGTCCTCTATCGCTAATTCCACTAGTTCTAAAAGTGAGGCTGCATCTTTCTCTAAATTCTTCCAAACATCTACAGTTTCTTTCAGCCTAGTTAGCTGTCGCATTCGAATCTGTGCAATTTTTGGATCTTCCCAGAAAGAAGTTTCACTTGCGTCTTTTTCGATTAATGCTATCTCATTTTCTTTAGCAGGAACGTCAAAGACGCTCCTGCACCTGCGATACCTTTTTAATAACTTCGTACAATTTTTGTTTCAAATCTTGCATTTGCCTTCTTTTACCTCCTGTATCCAATATTAAACAACTCGGGGAAGCTTGCGTCATGTACCACCAGGTAGGTCTACAGCATCCAGCAGCTGCGTGGTTATCTAAACAAGTTGGTTCCGGAATTCAGTATCCTTCCTCACAATTTAATACCCACTTTACCGCCGTCTGCAGGTCAATGTTATGCTCAGTTGACACATAAACAGTGGAAACACCGGTGCGCGTACGGACCGTTGTTCCTATAACCTCACCTCCATCGAGTATCGTCTGTGTACTTCTCCGTTCAGATCCAAGCGGTTCATATTTACCTGTAAGATAGATCTTGCATAACCCATAGTAGGCATGTCCAACAGCAATCCCACATGGCAGGACAATCCAAATCAACGGGGACGTGCATGACTGTGCCCATCTACTATGACTAAATCTGGTGTAACAGCCAACATTTCCAGCATCTTTACAAGAACTGGCATCTCCCTAAACTACAGAAGGTCAGGAACTTTGCCTGAAATATCTAGACCTGCCACATATTGCACTTTAGGATCTCACGTTAGTTGGTGAAAGATATTTGCCGTGACAAGCGTCGTTGAATGGCTTTGAAGTCCGTTATGGACACTCGCCACAGGTGTAATTTCCGTAGCCGCACAACAAGATTATATCACTGGTACAATTTGTAGTCCTTGACAAGAAATATTAAAGTTGAAAACTATTAATTATCCGTTGCACCACCAGACACAAAACGTGTTGTACGTTAGATAACGCCTCATAAAACTAGCAGGGTATCGTCGTTCGATATGCAAATAGGGCCCTCCAGAATTCTGCCCTAAATTACAGCAGGAAATGCCGGATAATTGTTGTGCAGCCGAGGAAGAAAGAAAAAGGTCGCGATATCCAAGTCTCATGTATATTAATCTGTAACATCGTATTTTGATTGGTAATAAGATGCAAGATCTGACCCCCTGGCTAATTTTCGCGTTTTTGGCCCTAGGCCTGGGCGCGGGTACATATGGTGTGCTAATCGGTGCGGCTGGAGGGTTCATCGTGGCCCCATTGCTGATCGTAGCATTTGGGGTAGACCATGAAGTGGCCGTGGGAACTAGCTTGGTAACGGTTTTTTTTGCATCTTCATCCGGAGCTATATCTTTTGTCAGGCTACGACAGATCGACGTTCGCGCTACGATCCTATTTACTATAGTTTCCGTCCCCGGAGCCATCTTAGGCATTGCAGGCTTGGGATACGTACCTCCAAGTTTGTTCCATATATTTTATGGACTCATTCTCGCAGCATTGGGAACTTACGTGCTCTTACGGCCTCCAGTAACGTACGACGCACTGCATAGCGAATCATCAGTGACATCCAAATATCCATCCGATAGCTGGTGGCATAAAACAACTAACCGGACCAGTACAGTAACAACAGCAAGTAACAATACTTACAAATTCACTTATAACGAGCCGATGGCTATTATTACTAACGGAATATTTGGATTCAGTGCCGGGTTTCTGGGAATGGGTGGTGGACCCATACGAACCCCTGCTCTCATGTATTTGTTCCATTTCCCGTTAACCATAGCTATAGGGACATCAGTAACATCGCAAGTACTTCTGTCTGCAATAGGGAGTGCCGTTCACGTGTGGGACAACAATGTGGACATTCCATCAGCTTTACTCATAGGGGGAGGCATGGTAATTGGAGCCCAAATCGCTGTAAGAGCCTCAAAATTAATCCGGCCGACCGGGTTGATGCGCCTCCTCTCGATAGCATTGATAGGGATCGGTTGCCAACTGATATTTTCGGGTGCAGCGCTATGACCCGGGTATTCGAGTTTAAAATCGATGTACAAGACAGAAGAGCCCGAGCCGGCCAACTGTTAACCTCCCATGGCCTAGTGCAAACTCCTACGTTTATGCCTGTAGCCACGCAAGCTTCGATCAAAGGGCTATCGGTCCAAGAACTAAACGACATCGGAACCCGCATCATATTGAGCAACACTTACCACCTGTATCTCAGGCCAGGCATCCAGGTGATTGAAAGAATGGGGGGTCTACACGAATTCATGAAATGGAACGGTCCAATCCTCACAGACAGTGGTGGGTTTCAGGTCTTCAGCCTTGGACGATTAGTACAGCTAGACGACCAAGGGGTGACCTTTAGATCCCACATAGACGGTAGTCTTCACTTTTTCACACCGGCGCAAGTGGTTCAATACCAGGAACGCCTAGGTGTAGACATCATGATGTGTTTGGATCAGTGCGTATCCACCACGGAATCCTATAGATCTGTTAAGCAAGCAATGGATCGTACTCACCTATGGGCCGCTTTGTGCCGTGAATCCACGTCGAGCGACAGCCCACCGTTGTTTGGCATAATCCAAGGTGGTATATCAGAAGACTTGCGCCGCGAATCCGCACAATTTATTACGTCTTTAGGATTCGAGGGATATGCGGTGGGAGGACTGGCAGTAGGAGAAAGCAAGTCCAAAATGTACTCCACCGTGGACTTGATGGATCATAGTATTCCCAGGGATAAGCCACGATATTTGATGGGAGTTGGATCGCCTGAGGACTTGGTGGAGTGCATATCAAGAGGAATTGATTTGTTCGACTGCGTTCTGCCTACCAGAGTGGCCCGCTCTGGGTCTGTGTTCACACCGACCGGTCGAATAAACTTGGCAGCGCCTCAGTTTACTGGTGTTAAAGGCCCTGTTGACGCCACTTGTAGCTGCACTGCTTGTCAAGAATACGACATCGGATATCTTAATCATTTGTTTAAGGCGAAGGAGATACTAGGGTTACGACTTGCCACCTTGCACAATTTGAGATTCGTTCATTCGCTAGTATCGAGTGCGCGAAGCCATATACTCAATGGCACCTTTGACTCCTACGCCCAAGGATTCTTGTCATCCTACAAGCCGACTAACGAAACAGCACGGTTAGAACAAAAGCGAAAGTGGCTGAAAACCAGGCTGGACAGCTAGCCTCCAGCCACAGCTGGTACTATGCTTATTTCGTCACCCGAATTGATAAGCGTCCCGACTCCTTCCAAGAACCTCACGTCTTCACCGTTAAGATATATGTTTACGAAGTATCTCAGCTCGCCATTTTCATCCAACAGACGCTCTTTGAAACCAGGGAATTCTGATTCCATTTGATCTATCATACCAGAAACATTTGCCGATTCTATTTCCAATTTATCTTGCCCATCCGTCAAACGTCTGAGCGGAGTGGGTATCCTTACCGTGACTGCCATTCTGTGGCATCCTCCTTTAGACCGTTGCACTTTCGGCACGGCTGATTAGCCCTCGATCACATCTCCTGCTACTGGATCAACTCTAACCCCTAGAGATCCTACCCAATCCAGTCCTGTTTGAATTTCAGATTCCTCACCTTCTAACTCTAAGACCACCCAACCCATTTCTTCACGTACATCTGCTCGTCGAATATTAGTTACCACCCTGTACTTATGGCCCAGGTCATAAATGATTGGATCAGTAACCAAGTTAGTAGGGAATGTGAATTTCACTCTTTGTTTAACCATTAATCACCGGCCTACTGTCGAGACGCCATGTAGGGCATCCTCAAATTCTTTCATCGTTGGCTTAATCGAAAGCGGTTTCACGACATCCATTACAACCTCTTGTGTTTTAAGCCCATTCCCCGTGATAAATGCTACCGTCAATTCATCTCTCCCAATTACTCCACGTTTGACCAATGCACGTAATCCAGCTATGACGACCCCACCTGCGGTCTCAGTAAATATGCCTTCCGTCTGAGCCAACAACCTCATCCCTTCCGCGACTTCTTCCTCTTGCACCGCATGTGCTGCGCCCCCAGCTTCATTTAGAACCCTTATAGCATATACTCCATCTGCCGGATTACCAATCGCCAAAGATTTCGCAATTGAGTTAGGCCGTACTGGCCTCACCACATCTTCCGAAGCGTTAAATGCATCCACCACTGGAGAACAACCAACGGCCTGAGTTGCATGCATGTTAGTAGGTATCGGGCCTTTCATGAGACCGACGTCTACCATCTCGTTGAAGCCTTTCCATATTTTAGTAAGAAGAGCCCCAGACGCAACTGGAACAATTGCGTGCTTGGGGAACTTCCAACCCAACTGTTCAGCCACTTCAAATCCTAGGGTTTTGCTTCCCTCAGCATAATATGTACGCATGTTTATGTTTACAAATGCCCAAGGATAGTTATCTGCTACTTCACTACACAACCGGTTGACTTCGTCATAACTGCCTTCTATAGACACAATTGTAGGGCCATATACCGCCGCAGAGATGACCTTACCCATTTCCAAATCCGCCGGTATGAACACTACAGATCGCATACCTGCCCGTGCAGCGTGAGCTGCTACTGCTCCTGCCAAGTTCCCAGTGGACGCACAACTAAGAGTATCAAACCCGAATTCTACTGCTTTAGTAGCGGCTACTGAGACCACCCGGTCCTTAAACGAAAACGATGGGTTAACTGAGTCATTTTTTATATATAAATTGTTGAGTCCTAGAGCTTCACCCAGATTCTTTGACTTGATTAGAGGTGTAAATCCCGCCCCTATATCCACAGCGTTACTTGCGTCTACTGGCAACAAGTCTTGATATCTCCAAATGGTTAACGGGCCTTTTTCTATCCGTTTACGAGACACCACCCGAGCAATTGATTCATAATCATATACGGTTTCCAAAGGCCCAAAGCAGAAATCACAAACGTTCAAGGGTTCTATCGGATATTCCCGGGCACACTCGCGACACCTTAATGAAGTAACGTAGGCCACTGACTCTCTCTCGGCGTTTCTAAATACGGTCGCTCCAATGGAGCGACCGTGTCTTTGATGGTATCAGTCGTCAATTGGGGTGTCAATTAAGGATGTAGAACAAATAGAGGGTGTTTTGTTCTAAGCTTTCGATAACATTTTTGATTTTGATAACCAACCTCGGTTACCGTCTCAAAGACATCTCATTGAATTACAGTACAAAGAAACTTTCTAATTTTCCAAACTACACCACTAGGAAACCACTGCAATATGTACAGAAAATTATGATCGCACCCCAGCAGCGTCATGCCCTCTAATAACTGCCATTATTAATCCGCACTTTGATCTGTTATATCTCGTTTTCTTGAATACACGGAATCCCAACTATAAGATCACAGTTCCGATGAACGCCGATCGCTTTGAAGGTTTCCAGCCGCCTTGGGGGAATTACGATTCTATCCGGACGGCAATGTTTCGTTCTCTTACCTGGTACAGTTGTTCATTATCCGTCGACATATTTTCGGAAGCACAAGCTTGCCCCTTTAGATTCAGGTCACTTTCTGCAAAGGTCAACTCAATTGTATTCGGGTAGAATTCGACTGTGGCCACCACGAGCGTCAATGTATCACCACTACAGTACACGTCTAAAAGTTACACTGAAATCAGAATCTCGCGGTGCCATGATGGTCGCCGACTAAATCTCCTCCCTCGTTCGATCCAAATCATGTTGATCCCAAAGCACGGAAAAACCAATAGCCTAGTCATCAATTCTCATTCTAACTCTGACATCAGATGTGAACGATCTGAGGAGTCACTCCGTTATATTGCTCGTCATTTACACTGTTACTTGATACATAGTTGTTAACTATATTATGTAATTATATTATATATTATGTTATTTATATATCTATTATATTGACATTTATATTACATATACTGCTATAATAGGCGCAAATTAAAGATCACATCAATGAACAACTACTATCAAATCCTAGGGGTGAGCCAAGAGGCGTCTGAATCAGAAATTCGCCACGCATACCGTAAGCTCGCACGACAAAACCACCCTGACGTCAACCCTAATAACAAATATGCTGAAGATTCGTTCAAACAAATAAACGAGGCATACCACATCCTATCAAACTCTAACACCCGTTCCAAATACGATCGCTATGGCGACAACTGGAGATCGGCAGAACGATATCAGCATGCCCAAGGTACCCCACAAAGGACCGGAAGACATTGGCCTTTCGACTTGAACAATCTGGATTCTTTTTTCAACAACAGTACCCATAACGCTAACCCTGCTTACGTAGAGCGCCCAGTGAAAATAACGTTAGAGGAAGCGTTCACCGGGACAACAAGGCGTATACAGTTCCCAGCCATGTACGCCGAAGGAGTTTCGCGCCGACTAGAAGTAGAAATTCCACCCGGAGCAACAAACGAAACCAAAATCCATGTCCCGATTGGAGATGGTCATGAACAAGACCTATACCTCAGAATATCCGTGCGATCCCACACAATATTTGACAGAAAGGGCGCTAACCTGTCGATAAAAGTAAAAGTGCCTCTCGTAGACGCAGTGCTTGGGGGTGAAGTGATCATATCTACCCTAACCGGACCTATCAGCTTAACAATCCCACCCGGAATAGATAGTGGACAGGCCCTGCGTCTTTCTGGACAAGGTATGCCATATTTAAGCAACCCAACCATTAGAGGCCACATGGATGTTATCGTCGATGTGGCTATTCCAAAGCAAATTACACAGGAACAACGCAGTATTTTTGAACGGCTAAAAGAATTAAGTTCCTAATTGAGAGATCGCATCAATGCAATTTGAGAAAGAACATCAAACAGAGCCTTATTTTGTCATCAGCGTAGCCGCACGTCTCGTTGGACTCCATGCTCAAACGCTTCGTTATTACGAACGTGCTGGTCTATTAAATCCATCAAGGTCGGGCGGTCGTCAGCGCCTTTACTCTGTCATAGACATTGAACGATTGCGCCGAATAAAAACACTTACAGACGAGATGGGTGCAAATCTTGCTGGAGCAGAGATAGCCTTGAAATTAATGGACCGCATTAACCAAATGCAGCAACAAATCGATATGTTGACTACTGAAATACAGCGACTCCGGTCAAGTCCATCTAGCAATCGGAGACGTCTCACAAGAGAGGCATAGAACATGGTTTTACGACCAGAAAGATTTACAGAGCAAGCCCAAACAGTACTCGGCGAGTCTCAAGAAATTCTTCGTAGCTACCGCCACAGCCAGTGGGACTTAGAGCACATTCTACTTGCTTTATTACAACAGAAGGACGGCTTAACAGGGACAATCCTGGAAACGCTGGGTGTCTCCATGGAAGACTTACGTGATCGAGTGGAGAAGGTGCTCCAGAATTCTCCAAAAACAGAGTTCCCAGCCAACCAAATTTATCCCACACCTCGTTCTCAGAGGCTTATGGAAAACGCTGCTGCAGAGGCACAACGATTGAAAGACGAATTCATTGGAGTGGAACACCTGCTTATTGCAGCAACTGCCGAAGAACAAGGCCCAACCTCCAACATTTTCTTAGATATGAATATAACCCAAGAAAAAGTGTACCAAGCATTAGCCCAAATAAGAGGCACACACAGAGTCGATGACCCCAGAGCAGAAGACAAGTACCGCTCTTTAGAAAGATATAGCATCGATCTGAATCACCTAGCCATAGAAGGCAAATTAGATCCTGTAGTAGGTCGCGACCAAGAGATCAGGCGTGTTATGCAGACCTTAACGCGCAGGAAAAAAAACAACCCTGTCATAATAGGCGAAGCCGGTGTTGGAAAGACCGCAATCGCAGAAGGGTTGGCGCAGCGTATTGTAATGGGGGATGTACCTAATTCTCTCAAAAACCGTCGAGTAGTCGCACTAGACATGGGAGCACTTGTCGCGGGCAGTAAGTTCCGGGGAGAGTTTGAAGAGCGCCTCAAAGCGGTCATGGACGAAGTGAAAGCAGCCCAGGGCGAGGTCGTCCTATTCATTGACGAAATACATACTATGGTTGGTGCAGGAGGTGCCGAAGGAGCAATAGACGCCAGCAACCTCTTGAAGCCGGCGCTTGCACGTGGAGAGCTTCAATGTATTGGAGCCACCACTTTGAACGAATACCGTAAATACATAGAAAAAGATTCTGCATTAGAACGCCGATTTCAGCCTGTCTATCTGGAAGAGCCATCCATTGAAGACACTATAAAGATTCTAATTGCTTTGCGACCTCATTATGAAAGCCACCACCAAGTCAAGATCAATGACGAGGCAATAGAGGCCGCTGCTCGACTCAGCCAGAGGTATCTGACCGAACGGCAGCTGCCCGACAAAGCAGTAGACCTTCTTGACGAAGCTTCCAGTAAAATAAGGTTGGACGCGGAAAGCTTACCTTTACACCTCAAAGAAAGGGAACTAAAACTTCGCGAGATGGCTGCTGAAGAAGAATCCTCCGCACAACGTGGAGAATACGAACTGGCAGCTGAATTGCGGGCAGAACGCATGCGACTGGAGCCAGAACTCTCTAGTGAACGTCTTGCTTGGTTCGAAGAACGCAAAATAGACATGGTAGTTGACGCTGAAGATATCGCACGGCTGATCAATAGTTGGACTGGTATACCGGTTCCTCAGTTATTAGAGGGAGAAACCGAACGACTTCTTAATATCGAGGAACGACTACATGGACGAATAATAGGCCAGAACGAAGCCGTTACCGCGGTGGCCGAAGCAATACGCCGATCAAGATCTGGCCTCAAAGATCCCAACCGTCCTATCGCTAGTTTAATATTCCTTGGCCCTACTGGTGTCGGCAAAACGGAGCTGGCCAGAGCACTCTCCGAATATCTCTTTGATAACGAAGATCATATGGTCCGCTTGGATATGTCTGAATACATGGAAAAGCACACCGTATCGCGATTAATTGGAGCGCCGCCCGGTTATGTCGGCTATGAAGAAGGAGGCCAGCTTTCTGAAGCCGTCAGGCGCCGTCCTTTTCAAGTTGTGCTATTTGACGAAATTGAAAAAGCACATCCCGACGTATTCAGCATACTGTTGCAAATCATGGAAGACGGTCGTCTAACCGATGGGCATGGACGCACTGTAGACTTCCGTAATACCGTGGTTTTAATGACCAGCAATTTAGGAACAGGAAATTCAAGAGCGCCAGTGGGTTTCCGCACCGAAGGTCGGGGGATAATCGATGAGGAACGACTCAAAGACTCCATACAGGACGCACTAAAACGGGCTTTTCGGCCAGAATTTCTCAACCGTCTTGATGAAGTGATAGTGTTCAATGCATTATCAAAAGACCAAATCGGCCAAATAGTTCTACTGATGGCCAAAGAGATCCAAATTAGGCTCACCGATCACGAGCTCACGTTTGAGCTTTCCAATGCAGCAGTGGAATGGTTAGTCTCTGAAGCCTATGACCCCCAATATGGAGCACGGCCCCTAAGACGGGCCCTACAACGTTATCTAGAAAACCCAATGGCCAAGGGAATACTGGCGGGAGAGTTCCAGAAAGGGCAACATATACTGGTGGACCATAAAGATGGCGATCTTATGTTTAAACCGGTGATTGAACTAGTATCAACACCATCATAGGAAGATGGGTCGCCTGACCTCACTGCCAGTCCTTTCTCCTATGCGAAGTAACCTAGGTATTTTGATCCATATTCATATGTATCAAATAACCCAATTTAAAGCGCCGTCTGATCCGTGCTTGTATCAAAATATCATAATTAATTACCCGGACGCCTTTGAGGCTATCTGATCGGACGAGTGTTTTACGGAATATGTTGGTTTCCTGCATATAAGAAGTTGTCTATAGGTCACTTTAGGAGCCAGCGTTTACTATTTCAGTGAAATGTGATATCTTAGAATGACAAAAAATTACACATCATCAGTGTTTTCTACACGGAAAACATCGGGGACAACACAAGGAATTTTATCTTTTATCAATACCCCTTCTGAAGACCGTAGTAGTGAATTGTGGTGTGGTTGGGTGACACATAATTGCTTTCTCGGGGTTTTTGCCTGGTCGTTTTCGCCCTGGTCGCATGGGGCGTGTATGCTGTCGCCTTCCAGAATTCAAACAGCACAGTAGAAGCCATAAACTGGGTATTGATATCCGCGGGAGTCGGTGGCCTGCTTGGATTCGTTATTGGCCCTGTACTCCTCAGAACACCAACGCGATCTTTCCTTAGCGAGTTGGACCGCATTCCTCCGTCCACTGTCGTGGTGGGCACTGTCGGGCTCGTCGTTGGCCTAACGGTAGCAGTTCTAATATCTATTCCCTTCTTCCAACTAGAAGATGGACTTAATTGGATCATACCCCTAACTATCAGCGGGTTCCTCGGAGCAGTCGGGATATCTATAGGAGTTAGGAAGGAACAAGATTTCCGAGGAGTCGGAGGCATCCCACACCGTGGCGGCAGCAGGCCTGCCAGCCACATTAACGGTCACATTTTAGTCGATACTAGTGCGATAATTGATGGGCGCATAGCTGACTTGACTCAGACTGGTTTTGTACAAGGTACGCTAGTCATCCCAGGGTTTGTATTAGACGAACTAAGACATATCGCTGATTCGAGTGATTCTCTACGACGCACTCGTGGCCGTCGCGGGTTAGAAGTACTCTCTAAATTACGTAAAGACGGAGACCTTCCGGTCCAGATTCTTGACGCTCCACTATCGAACGGAACCGAAGTAGACGGCGAATTGGTTACGCTGGCCAAAACAATGAAAGCCTATATCCTGACTACAGATTTTAATCTTAACAGAGTTGCCGAACTCCAAGGCGTACTTGTTCTCAACATCAACGAACTGGCTAACGCGCTGAAGCCCGTCGTCCTACCCAGCGAGGATTTGGCCGTCCATATCATCCAAGAAGGTAAAGAACCAGGTCAAGGCGTGGCTTTCCTAGACGATGGCACGATGGTGGTAATTGAAGGGGGTAAACGTCTTATCAATTCGGTGCAAACGGTGATGGTTACCCGGGTTCTTCAAACTTCCGCTGGTCGAATAATTTTTGCACAACTGCGAAATCAGTATTAGATGCTGCGGGAAATACGGCCCTCTTCCCCTGCTATAGAAATTCCTTTAAGTGTGATACTTCTTGGGGCAGGAACGAGCCGACGTATGAACGGCATCGAAAAGATCTTTGCCAAATTAGACGGGCAGCCGGTGCTAGCCTACTCACTAGAAGTTTTCACGTCGTTCCCAAGCGTCAATCAAATCATACTCGTCCTTTCAGAAGACCTAGAAAACCAAGCGCGGCGGCTGCTTAAATCCCGTGGTTGGAACGGGATAGTTACCATTTGTGTTGGAGGCCAGCGACGTCAAGACTCAGTAATGTGTGGTCTAGATGCTCTGACTCCTTGCGATTGGGTTGTGGTTCATGATGGTGCCCGACCACTCATTAACCATCAAATCCTACAACAAGGCATTGGGGTTGTTCGTGAAACAGGATCTGCTGTATGCGGAGTCCCAGCCAAAGACACTATCAAATTAGTTGACTCTGAAGGCATGATCATTGAATCACCTCCCCGAGAACATCTATGGCAAGTCCAGACTCCCCAGTTTTTCCGTTATGATCTTCTTTACAAAGCACACCGGAACGCTACAGGAACTTTCACAGATGACGCCATGATGGTAGAAGCCCTAGGTGGAAGGGTCAAGATGTTCCACGGTTCTTACAACAACATCAAAATCACAACTCCTGAAGATTTGATAATGGCGGAAGCTTTGCTGCACCAAATGCCACCACTTGGATAGTTATGGGATTTAGAATTGGACACGGGTTTGACGCCCATACGTTGACACCCAATCGCCCACTAGTCTTGGGTGGTATACAAGTTCCGTTTGACCGTGGGCTCGATGGACATAGCGATGGTGACGTGGTGATACATGCGTCAATAGATGCTCTCCTTGGCGCAGCGGGATTAGGAGACAAGGGTACATATTTCCCGTCATCTGATCTATCCTTTAAAGGGATTTCAAGCCTCAGATTACTAGAATCTGTCGAATCTCTCCTTAAACAAAACGGGTGGCAGGTAACTAACCTCGATGCTACAATAGTGGCCCAGCAGCCCCGTCTAGATCGATTCATAGCACAAATGCGAAACAATATCGCCTCAACCCTACGCACTGACTACTCAAAAATAAGCCTAAAAGCTACCACTACGGATCAACTCGGATTCACCGGTAGAGAGGAAGGCATGGCAGCCTATGCTGTTGCACTTATAGAGATGCGGTAATGAAGCTTTACAGCACTCTCTCCCGGGAACTTGAAGACCTCACACCAGGGGAAGATGAGGTCAAGATGTATGTATGCGGTATCACACCGTACGCGCCTTGCCACGTTGGCCATGCAATGAGTTATGTAATATTTGACGTCCTTCGCAGATATCTAGAAATCAAAGGGCATAGAGTGTTACACATCCAAAATTTTACGGACATAGACGATAAGATCATTAACCGAGCAGCTGAAGAAGGAATCACCACCTCGGAGCTAACACACCTGTATATCCAAGAATACACGACTAGCATGGACAGATTAAATGTGAAGAGACCTTCTGCCTACCCACTAGCCACCGAGTCCATTCCCAAGATACTAGAAGTAATACAAGGGCTAATAGACAAGGGTTACGCCTACCCTTCAAACGGAGACGTCTACTTCCGCGTAGCCAATGATGAGGACTATGGGAAGTTAAGCCATAGAACCATCGATAATATGATCGCTGGGGCCCGTGTGGAGGTTCTGGCAGGCAAAGAGAATCCGATGGACTTCGCTCTCTGGAAAGCAGCCAAACCCGACGAGCCCACCTGGGAAAGCCCCTGGGGACCGGGACGACCTGGCTGGCACATCGAGTGCACTAGCATATGCCTCGAACACCTAGGGGAAACCGTCGACATTCACGGTGGTGGCCTAGACCTAATCTTTCCACATCATGAAAACGAGATCGCACAAAGCGAATCCTATACAGGCGTATCTCCTTTCGCCAAAGTATGGATGCATAATGGACTCCTTAACCTTGATCAGGAAAAGATGAGCAAAAGCCTCGGCAATCTAATCCAAGTGTCTGATGCACTGGATCGCTTTACCCCGGATGCTCTCAGAACTTTTTTCCTAAGTTCACACTACCGCAGCCCTCTCAGCTACAGCGATGATGGTGTGACGGCAATGGAGCGAGCCATAGATAGGATCCGAATTGCACTTCGCCCGTCCGACTCCAGCCTAGGTTTATCTCCGGATCCAGCACCTTATGAAACTATGTTTACCGAAGCTATGGACAGCGACCTGAACACACCGAGGGCCATAGGTATCTTATTTGAACTTACGCACGCTATTAACAAAGCCAAAGACGAGGGATACCAGCCATCCAAAGCTCAAGAATCACTCAAGCAACTTGGCCATATACTGGGACTAACATTTGAAGATAGATCGTACGGGGAAGGCCCATCATTGGAGCCTGTATCAGATATCCTTGGCTGGGTCGAGGGCAATCTTGACGCATCAGGACATCACCATCTCGCCGAAAGGGCAAAAACACACACAACAGACTGCAGTTCAGGTGCCATGATAGAAACCCTCCTGTCAATTCGGAGAGAGTTACGGCAGCTTAAAGAATTCGCTTTAGCCGACGATATTCGAACCAGACTCGGCAACCTCAACATTGAATTAGAAGATACGGAAAACAGCACTATTTGGAAACAGAAGTAATCTTCAGCCATTCTATTCAAACAATGCTTGATACCTAGGATGGACTTGTCAAGACCGTGTATCATCCTTTGAGCAATAAATTGCTGTTCAATGATAGACGCCGCCATAATATCCAAACTCAAAACCATACTGGGATCTTCTGCATTAATAGCAGACCCAGAAACAGTAGAGAAATACTCTAATGATGCCTTAACACCAGCACGTGCGTTCAGCGCCCAACCCTTGCTTCACCACACAGCTGATCTCGTGGTGAAGCCAAACGACACACACCAAGTTTCTGAGATTGTGAAGGTAGCCTCGGAGCATCGGATACCAATTATCCCGTACGGAGGCGGTACCGGAGTGATGGGGGCAGTGGTACCGTTACGTTCCGGTATTATCATAGATCTCGGTGATATGAATCGAATTCTGCACGTAGATCGCCTAAGCCGGACCGTAACAGTACAAGCCGGAACTTTATTAAAAAATCTCGCTACAACGCTAGACAATCATGGGCTTTTACTAGGACACGACCCTTGGAGTGTCCCAATTGCTACCGTAGGTGGGACTATCTCTACAAACGGCGTTGGCTACCGAGCGGCTTCAGTGGGCCCTATGGGATCTCAGGTTATAGCATTAGAGGTGGTCCTACCTTCTGGATCGATACTCGCTACCCGACGCGTTCCCAAATATTCTAGTGGACCAAATCTAAACCAACTGTTCATAGGATCAGAAGGGACCTTGGGTGTAATTACCAATGCCACACTGAGGGTGTTAGAACAACCAGAGGAGCGTCTCTTTTCTACCTTTCGCTTTCCTACATTTGAACTAGGTTTCAACTCCATAAATAGCATGTTCGGAATCGGGTTGCGGCCTTCTGTAGTGGATCTTACGGAAGATTTTGAAGGCGTTCATTTGTATATGGTATTCGAAGGATATCGAGAACAAGTGGAGGCCCAGCAGTGTCGTTCATCAATGATTTGCAACTTGAACAAAGGGCGCGATTTAGGACCCACTGAAGCAATGATATATTGGGACACGCGCTACCAGATAGCGGAGCAGTACAAAAATAGCGTGACCGACTCTTCCAGAACCGAAATATGGAATAGGCAATCTAAGGAATTTGATTATCTCCATATCGCCTTACCTGCTTCTACAATCCTTGAGTATCGCAAACGAGTCGACAAGCTTCTGAACCAATATGATATACGTGTAACCGAGTACGCTGTATGGACGGCGCCAGAACTTTTCTCCATGGTTTTGGTGCCAGGAAATCTGACGAAACGCGGAGACCTCCAATTGGCTGTGGATCAAGCTCTAATGCTTGCACAAGACATGGGCGGGATAATGGAGTATTGCCACGGCGTAGGGATCAAACTAGCTCACTTATTGGCTAGGGAGATGGGGCTAGGACAACGCATAGTATCCGACATCAAACAGGTATTAGATCCCTACAATATCATGAATCCGGGCAAACTGGGCCTGTAAGAAGATGTTTATAGTTTAAGCTACACATCAAACCCTTCTATAAGACCTCCAACCCCACATTCAGCTATTTTCGTGACTATGTTCCTAACACAAAAGCTAATCTTCAAGCCTTGTTCACAACCAGCAAACTATCCCCCATGTGGCCTCCCAATCTAGCAGCCGCATTACCATTTTTAACCGCGATTTCCAGTGTGTCATAGCTCCCTATGAGGGCCATAAGCCCATCCCCCTCGGCATAAAAACCATCGATCCCTTTAATTGTATGTCCTTTCACCTTTACCTCTACTTTAGTAATGCAATCTAATAAATGTCTGGGTATATCCGTAATCATATTGCCAAATCGGTCGATATGAGCAACTTTTCCGTCAATGATACCTTCTTGCCATTTAGGTTCACTGATTGGCAAACAAACTGCTTCATAAATTCGCTTGCCCAAGCAATTCGATGGAACGCCTAAGCTAAGATGCGCAGCTACAGGTCCAAACACGTCTCGCCCATGAAAAGTAGGGCTGACCGGATGTAACCAATAATTCTCGTTGGTCAAATGAAATGCTCTCCAACCTTCTGGGATTAATGATTGGCCGCCATCTTCTGGGTAAGCAGACATACCTTGAAATAACACATGACTAAGAACACCGTTATCAGGTGCCACAAATCTTCCATACGGAGTATCAAGAAGTAGCGGACGGCGAAAAGAACCAACCCCTGGATCTATGACCACTACATGTATTGCTAGTGCAGAAAACGACGTGTAGCTATGTCCGAGCAAGAAAGAGGCTTGAAACACATTCTGCGGTAATATTTGATGGGTGATATCCAGCACATTCACTGTCGGGTTGATACGAAGAATAGCGCCTTTCATAGCGCCCACATAAGGATCCACTACACCAAAATCGGTGGTGAGTGTAATTACAGAATTTGATATTATGCTTTATCCATCACGTAAGCCTAACGCTTACGATAGATACAGATATAAACAAAATTACTAATATAATTGTCGTTTGAAACAGAACGCGTTCCAAACCTCTTCTTACACGAAAGGCTGTGGTCGCGCTCCCAAATAATCCAGTACCCATCTCTCGTACCTGGAACAGTATCACTAGCACTAAAGAAACCGAAATCAAGATTTGTATGACGTTGAGTATGTTATCCAATGTTTTCCTTTAGCTATCTGCCGCTTCTTGCGTTTAGGCTTTTTTTGATAATTTCTCCAGCCATTACCGGATTTGCCTTTCCTTTAGTCAGTCGCATAACCTGTCCCAGCAGGAACTTGGCGGCTGATTCTTTACCAGAACCAAAATCTCTCACAGCTTTTGGATTTTCATCTATGGTCTGTCGCACAGCTTTTTCTACTATTTCTACATCACTTATTTGCGTGTACCCATTCTCTGCCACCACGTGCACCGGACTCTTGCCCGTCTCAAAACTGGTTTCCAGAACCGTTTTCGCTAAAGTGGAGCTTAGAGTGCCATCATCTACAAGTTTTACTAATTCAGCAATATGATCTGGGCGCAACTGCGTCTCTTCCAGTGTCACATAGTCGCGATTAGTTAACCGTGTCACTTCTCCTAAAACCCAGTTGCTTATAGGTTTAGACCATTTCTCGTCGCATCGAGGTGTTACAAGGCCAACAGCTGATTCGAAGAAATCGGCCACCTGCTTGGTATCTGTGAGCAACATAGCGTCGTACGTGGAAAGCCCATATTCCTGTATCATCCTCTTCTTGCGCTGAGCCGGGAGTTCGGGCAAAGACGCACGGATTCCTTCTACCCATGCATCATCAGGACGCAACGGAGGTAAGTCTGGTTCCGGGAAATATCTATAATCATGCGCATATTCTTTGCTGCGCTGCGAAACGGTTACTCCACGTTCATCTACCCAACCACGTGTCTCTTGAGTCACCCGACCCCCATCTCTCAGGATTTTCTGTTGTCTTTCAACTTCATATTCAAGCGCATTGAACACGGACCGAAAGCTGTTCATATTTTTCACTTCAGCCCGGTCCATATAATCTTTAGTTCCAATAGGACGAATGCTTATGTTAGCGTCGCAGCGAAAACTTCCCTC
>VEXF01000028.1 GCA_009391275.1 SAR202 cluster bacterium AD-804-J14_MRT_500m
ATCAATAGCTGTCCATGCCATAGCAGTTGCTCCGTCTATGACGGCTTGATCGGCAACGGGACTTGCACAATGGGCAGCAAACTCTGGTTGATGGTTCACCGCGGGAAAAGAATCTATTCCAAGCATTGGATGGATTGAAGGCAAAGCCAAAGATACATTACCCATGTCAGTTGAACCGGCAGCACGTTCTCCAGCTGGACCTAAATCTGGGAACGAACGCCCCAACGCTTCTGCATTCTTTTGGTAAATGGAGGCAATATCTACATCATGTTCCATATGAGCATATGGTTTGTCACCACCTGTGATTTCAAGGGATGCGCCTGTCGCCAAAGCGCCAGCTTCAAAACATCGGTCTACTTTTGTATGTATATCGCTGAGGTCTGTTAGTGTTTGAGCGCGCACCATGTATTTTGCACTTGTATGAGCAGGGATAATGTTGGGAGCGTCGCCACCATTAGTGATAATGCCGTGCACTCGGTCTGTAGGGCGGATGTGTTGCCGGAGGAGACCGATGGCTGTTTGCGCGATGGTGAGAGCATCTGAAGCATTTATGCCGTGTTCTGGGAAAGCGGAAGCGTGAGCCTCTTTCCCGGTGTAATGAACTTCGAACATCGAAGCAGCAATAATCCTCGGGGAAGCCATTTCGAAAGGGGTAGGATGGACCATCATTGCTGCGTGACAGTCGTCAAAAGCACCACGTTCTAAAAGTATAATTTTTCCGCCGTTGTTTCCTACTTCTTCCGCAGGGGTTCCTATTACGCTGACGGTTAACCCGACGTCGTCGGCTATTTTTGCGGCTGCTATTCCTGCGCCAACGGCGGCGGCTGCGATAATGTTATGCCCACAGGCGTGGCCAATTCCAGGGAGACTATCATACTCGGCACATATGGCGATGTGGAGGGGACCATTGCCTGAACGAGCGGAGAAAGCTGTTGGCAGATCACAAATGCCAGTCTGAACTGTGAAACCAGATTTTGACAACATGTCTGATAGCCATAACGACGCTTGATACTCTTCAAATCCTATTTCAGGTGTGGAATGTATCTTGTGGCTGAGATCTATGAGTTGGTTTCTGATTGATTTTATCTCTGCTTGTGCCGCCTCTTTGGGGTTCAATTGATTGCCTCTTTCACATTCATGTTTGCAAATCCTTCGCTACGTACACAGATTATACAATGACAGGATCAATCTGATAGCAGAGCAGTTCCGGCGTCTACGCCGGCGAAGTTGTATGGCCAATTAACGACGGGTAGAATGGTTCAGATATTAAAGGATGAATGTGAAATATAGTCATGAGTGGGCAGCTGGATGGAATGGTAACGATTATAACAGGGGCGAGTCGGGGGTTAGGGAAGGCTATTGCTAAAGGATATGCTAAGGAAGGCGCTAAGGTCGTAGTAACATCTAGGCGATCTTCTCCTACCGGACTTTCAGGTACCGCAGAAGAAACTGCATCAGAGATAAGATATTCAGGTGGTGAAGCGTTGGGAATTGCTTGTGATGTTACCGATGAAAATCAAGTTATAGCTATGGTGCAACTTGTCATGAAGCAATATGGCAAGATAGATGTTCTTGTAAACAATGCAGGAGTCATGGTGTTGAACGAGTTGTTTTTGGATATAGATCCAGATCGCTGGGACCATCTGATGGATGTGAATCTTAAAGGTCCGTATTTGTGCTGTAGACATGTCCTCCCAGTTATGATTAAACAAAAAAATGGAAGTTTGGTGAACATAGGTTCAAGGATGGGTATGGTGGTTACGGAAGCAGGTGGGACCGCATACAGTTCAAGTAAAGCTGGGTTTCATATGTTTGGATTCATTCTGGCCCAAGAGATGAGAGACTACAATATAGCGGTTAATGCTTTAAGCCCTGGTAGCTTGAAGAGCGAAGGTTCTTGGAGTAGCGCTTGGGGTAAAAGTACTTGGGACAATCGTATCGAAGTAGAAGACGTAGTTCCGTCTGCGGTGTTCCTCGCTATGCAAAGGCCAGATACTATGACAGGCGAGCTGGTTGCACGAGACGATTTTGGAAGAACCTGGGGTCCTGGGCTGACGCCCGGTTTTAAATAGGGTTTTACAATGGAATCCAGGTTAGATGAACTCTACGAAAGAGTCAAAGCTACTCTGGGGCGAGAACGTTCCATAACTTCGCCGGAAGAAATGGGCCGAGCGGTTTTTAGATTGTATTCCACCGCAGTCCAAGATTTTAACCCGGTATATACGGATCAAGCTTACGCGCGAAAGTCGGGATTAGTCGATGTGATGGCTCCTCCTACTTTGGTTTGTGAGACATTTCAAATTTATGAGGGGGATATAAACTGCGAAGGGCATCCAGACGGATTTATGGACCTGAATTTACCTGTTCCATTGAGAGCAGGAAATGATTATGAATTTTTTCGTCCAGTCATGCCGAGTGACGTGATCACAGCTAAAATCCAAGTGTCGAATGTATGGAAACGTGCCGCGAAATCTGGTGGACTCGTGTTTCAAGAGTTTGAAATCTCATACTTTAATCAGAATGGTGATCTTTTAGTTCGGAATGTTGAACTTATGTTTTACAAGGTAATGTGAGGCATCAGCAATGGAGATTATTAGTGTCTGTTAACCATGCGAAAAACGTAACGAGAATCGCGATAGGACAAGAATTACCGTTAATCTGCAAGACGATTTCTCAAGCGCGTATGGTCGTGTATGCCGCCGCGACCTGGGATTTCATCAACCTACATTATGATGCAGATTATGTGCGAGAACGCGGATTCAAGGCACCTTTTGTTGACGGTCAGATGCTAGGGGCGTATCTGACACAGGTTGTTCAAAACTGGGCTGGACCAAAATCGTTTTTGCAGAAACTGAGTTTCCGCAATCGGAAGATGGTTTTTGCTGGAGATGTGTTGACCTGTGGTGGCACGGTAACAGCGGTTTCAAAAGAAGGTAATGTTGTTCAAGTTCATTTAGATCTTTGGGTTCAAAACCAATGTGGCGAAAGCATACTAAAGCCCGCAAGTGCGCAGGTTAGGATAGTAGGCGGATTGGACTGATGGTTGCTAGCATAAAAGTAATTGAACCGAGATATTACAGATGGGATCCGTTATATCATAATCAACCGTATTCCCTGGCGGTAGAAAAGAATGGATTCCTTTTTATTTCTGGGTTGACCGCAGAAATATATGACCCGTACCGAAAAAGCTACATTATCAACAACCTTAGCCTTGTCGATCAGACTAGGGTAATTTTTGAAAAAATGGGATCAATCCTTGATGCAGCGGGGTACACTTTTCAAGATGTAGTTTATACCGTGGATTACGCTTTAGAACCTTGTATGCCTGAGTACCGTCAGAGTGGAGAGATTCGAAGAGAATCGTTTAGTACTAGTATGCCAGCTTCCACAGGAGTGCTAGTTGAAGGTTTGCCCAATTCAGTTGCGTTAATGAAGGTTAACGCCGTCGCTATGTGCCAGGGCCGTGAGAAAAAAGCAATATTTCCTGAAGGGACCCCCACATGGGAGAGATTTCGGGGAACCACTTTTTGGCCTGGATTTTTTGTAGGGGACGATTGGTTTTGGCTTTCTGGGTCTACCGGTAGAGTGTATGACACTGTGTCGGGTCGCGAAATCTATCCGAATGGCATTGAGAACCAACGTAACGCCATATGGGAGAATAATCTAGGCCAAGTGATGCTGGATGCTGGGGTAAATCCGTCTACTTTAGTAAGAACGTCGGATTATGTGCATCCTGCTGGGGTTGCAGAGAGAAATGAAACTGGCTATAGAACTTCGTGCGAACGAGCTGAATCTTCGATTGTCGTACGGCGGCTTTTACATAGGGAGGCATTGTTGGAGATAGATGCGACATGTTATTTGGGACGAGATCGCGAGGTTTTTAAAACACAAACCGATCAACCCGGAAAAGAAATAACATCGGCTGTTCGTTGTGGGAAAGTGGTGTTTTGCTCGATCATTGGTTCGCATGACACTGTTACTGGTCAGGTATCAAATAAGATCAATCTAGAATGGCAATTAAATAAGGCTTACGAAAATATGAGTTCTGTACTGGAGACCGCTGGCCTGAAATGGTCAGATGTAGTTCGGTCGGTGGAGATGGTAAGCCCGCGATTCTCATTTGATCATGCAGCACTAGATAGGGTTAGGAAAAGCGTTTACGGAGATATCATACCGTCGGTTACGACAGTGACTGCTAACCAAATATTAACCCCAGATAGTGACTTTACAATGGAACTGTGGGCCGTATTGGACTAGGCGGTAAATTGAGAGGAATGGCGAGATGTTGGACTACTACAAGGTTTCTGAAATGTTTACTTCAGAAGAGCGACAAACTCAGGAAATGGTTCGCGCGTTCTTAGATGAAAACGTTATACCAAATATAAATCATTGGTGGGAAGAAGAAATTTTTCCATCGTCACTGGTGCCGGATCTTGGTCGACTTGGGCTACTTGGTGCGAATCTTCCTGCTAGATATGGTACAGCTGGTATCTCTAATGTTGCGTACGGACTTGTGATGTATGAGCTAGAACGTGCAGATTCCGGATTGCGAAGTTTTGTCAGTGTACAAGGCGCGTTGGTGATGTACCCAATCCACGTTTATGGGTCAGAAAAACAACAGATCAAATACCTTCCTAAACTGGCAAAAGGAGAGCTTATTGGGTGCTTTGGTTTAACAGAGCACGAGGGGGGTTCCGATCCTGGTGTAATGTCTACACGTGCACGGAAAGAAGGGTCGGGTTATGTGTTGAACGGACGTAAAATGTGGATCTCGAACGGAAATGTAGCCGACGTCGCATTGATATGGGCTCTAGATGAAGATGGTGTAGTCCGTGGGTTTTTAGTCGATTCTGATTCCACAGGGTTTACTGCGAATCCGATCAAGCGAAAAATGAGTCTTAGGGTATCGGTAACTAGCGAGTTGGTTTTAAATGATGTGTGGGTAGATGAGTCACAGATGCTACCCGGGGTAAGTGGATTAAAAGGACCGTTATCATGTCTTACCCAAGCGCGATATGGCATCGCCTGGGGTGCTCTGGGTAGCTTGGAAGCGGTTTACGATGAGACGCTGGGGTTCAGTCGTTCTCGCACCACTTTCGGGCGTCCCATCGCATCGAGGCAACTCGTGCAAAAAAAGTTGGTAGATATGATGACCGACCATACAAAAGGTTTACTACTCGCTTGGAGATTGGGAAGATTAAAAGACGAAGGAACTATGGATCATAATCATGTTTCTGTGGCGAAACGTGATAATGTTAGAGCGGCGTTGAAGGCTGCGAGATCGGCCCGTGAAATTCTCGGGGCTAGTGGGATCACGCTAGACTATCATACCATCCGTCATATGTTGAACCTTGAGACAGTCGATACGTATGAGGGTACATACGATATCCACACATTGATTTTAGGGCGCGATATTACGGGTGAAAACGCTCTTACATGAGCGACGAGTTCCGGTCATAACTTAAGAAATACGGATATGGCAATTTGATGTAACTTTGAGAAATCGACTACGCGACTGTATTTGCCAGACTTTCGAGCGGATTTAGTATTAGTATTCAGCGTATCTGTCAGGGGGGAATGTGTCTCCGATAACGCCTTCGGCTTTAAGATATTCAATTTCCGAATCTGACAAACCGAGTAGGTCTCCATAGACGTCCTGATTATGTTCTCCTAATGAGTTCGGCCCGTGATGTACTACCTGTTTCCGGCGGGTCATTTTCCATGGGAACCCAGGGTATTGGTATTTTCCTATTACCTTGTGATCTATGGTATTAAAGAATTCCCTGTCGTTAAGATGGGGATCGTTGTACACGTTGACGTCGTCGAGTACTGCCTGGGCCGGCACGCCGGCGTTTTGTAGCATATGCATAATCGTAAATTTGTCTCTGACACTGGTCCATAGTTGTAATTCTTGATCAAGTAAATCTTGGTTGTTGTGTCGATTGATAGGATCGGAAAAGCGAGGATCGTCGATCCAGTGACGGTTCGATGTTATTTCACAGAGGGAAATCCACTCGTCATGAGAGGTGATGTGTATTACTACCCAATCATCTTCTCCGGAACACTGATAGCATCCGTATGGTGCGTGGAATTGGTGTTTGTTGCCTACCGGATGTGGAAACCGATGATTCATGGTGTAGTCCATGAGATTACTGCCTAGGTGTGGTAAGAATGTTTCCGATTGAGATAAGTCTATCCATTGACCGTTTCCACTTCTATTTCTGTAGTGCAAAGCCGCTAATATAGCAAAAGAACCCATCAACGCTGCTGAAGAATCGGTATGTTGTACTGATGTGGTCATAGTTGGGTCGGTGTCTGGGTAACCGCGAAGAGCGTGATGGCCGCTGAAACCGTCTAAAGCCGCTCCTAAAGCTGCGTAACCTTGGTATGGGCCTAACGTCCCCCACCCTGAAGTTGATAAGATTATGATGTCTGGCCGTAACACTTTTAAATCATTGTAAGAGATCCCCAATCGGGCGGCCGTACCTGCTGTCATTGACTCTGTCACGACATCACTTATTGATACTAATTCGTGGAACAGACGTTTGCCGTCTGGATGACGAATGTTCAGTGTGATTCCGATCTTATTCCGATTAGCTAGGTTGTTTAAAGCCGCTCGATCCCATGGACGAGGAGCTTCTAAACCTTTCTTGGTATGTCCTATACCCTGAGCCCTCATCCGGGTTAGAGAAGGGCGAGGGAAAGATTCCAGCTTGATAACCGAAGCACCTAAATCTGCTAAAAGGGTACAAGCCATAGGTCCCGCCCAAACCTCGCTCATGTCCAGGACTCGTACTCCTTCGAGTGGTAGCGTCAGAATGTCGTCAGAGTTCATATCACTGCGTTCGTTTTTAGAAGGTCAAGTTCTTTGAACGAAATGCCTAAGGTTTCGCAAAATATCTCTCGATTGTGTTGACCTAATAATGGAGCTGGACGTGTATTACGCCATGGTGTTTTTGAAAGTATAAAAGGAGCACCGGTGTCGATTAATGAACCCATACCGGGCTGTACGGTTTTTACGAAGAATCCTCTAGATACTAACTGCGGATCTTCAAGCAACTCGTCTATTGAAAAAATGGGTGAGCACATGACACGATGTGCCTGGCACATTTCAAAAACTTCACGACGGTCGTGGTTCATGAGCCATTCAATGAGCATGCCGTCGAATTCCTCTGCATTCTCGCCTCGGTTCTGTGGGGTATCCCATTTAGGGTTTTGATAGATGTCTTTACGGTTCATAGCGTCGCATAGTCTTTCGAAATATATGTTATGGCCTACGCCGAAAACTACATAGCCGTCGAGACATGGATAAGCACCTTGAGCTGCCCCAACAGGCCATCGCTGTCTCGGGGTTTTGTCTCCTGTATAAGCATAAAAGAGAAGTCGGTTGTCTACATTACCGAGCAGGGTTTCCATTGCTGAAATATCGAGATAATCGCCTACGCTTTGTACCTTGGATGCCAGCACACTTCCCATTGAAGCGACTGCTGCGGTTGATCCTATCTGATAGCTAACCACATCTGGTGCGTACGGTAGCGGTTCTCTGTCTAAGTCTCCATGTGGGTACATTCTGCCACTAGCAGCAAAAATTCCGATATCTGTAGCTTTGTAATGAGCGTACGGTCCTGTTTGTCCAAATGGTGTAATGGAGGCGTGGGTTAATGATGGGTTGATCTCAGAAAGATTGTCGTAACCGATGCCGAAGGATTCTAGATGTCCGGGTCTAAAAGTTTCTACTATAAGATCTGTGTGAGTGATTAACTCTTTGAATAATTTGGCTCCGGCATTGGATGTTACGTCTAGAGTAACGCTACGCTTATTCCCATTAAGATGTATAAATAGGCCACTTGTTTCTGTGTGCGGAACATCGTTGGGAAATGGACCAATTCTGCGGGACATATCCCCATGAAGAGGGGGCTCTATTTTGATCACGTCGGCCCCATAGTCTGCGAAAAGTCTGGTGCAGTAAGCCCCAGCTACGTTATTACTCAAATCTATAACGCGTATGTCGGAAAGCGCTTGGTCAGATAATATAGGATTGCTAATATCAGTACTCGTGTTGTTGTAAGATTTTGATAAGAGTAGCTGGGTCTATAGCCGGTTTTCCATCGCCAGCGTTCTCCGTTAACCAATTTGTTGCGTCCAGTTTTCTAGTTAAGGCATTTCCAAACTGATATTGTTTATTGGAACAAACGCCCATAACAATTTCGTAACTTGGGGACATACCATGGACTAGCAGATCATGCAATTGCTTGCGAAATGATTGTTTAGGCTTTGTAAATCCAAAGTTCATGCTCGGCACCGCAAAAAGGGTAGCGATTAAGGCGGCCCATATTATCGACAGAGATAGGAACTGACCCGTGATATTCTGTTAATCCAGACGTTGACTGAGGATGTGACGACGATTCCGTGTGTACGGTCGTACTTGCTCGGGCCATCGACCTAATTCTACTGCCTTGGCCCATCCATCACTTACCAAGACTTCAGGACTTTCTATTTCGTACATTGCATGGAATTTTGGTTCGTTCTCAAATTTCATAACTTTACGTTCTCCGCCAATGGACATTTCCAGGTCCCGCATCTTGAATCGGGCGATCGCTACAACACCCGGTACTTCCATTAAGCTCGGGATGTGCTCTTGGTCATAAACTTCGTTAAATAAGGTTTCTTTCTCAGGATCTACATCCATGCTGGCGATAAATAGATATTTCGAGTTAAACGACATGTTGAACAACCTCCGCGAGTATTATTGATAGGGTTTCTTGTATGGCTTAGCTAGTAGATTTGCGGTTCTTCCATCCTGTGCCATCTTAAGGTTTATACTATGATTCTAGCACTCAAACTATATCTCGGATACACGTTGGACTTGGATTGTAAATTGACACAATTCATCTGAGGTTTTAGGATAGCGGCGCTCTAGAAATCTGATTAGGAGCAGCGTAATGACTATGATTCTTGGCACAGGCGATCACACCTATGAAGTAGTACCAAACTGGCCCAAACTACCTTCTGGATTTGAACTTGGCGATTGTTTTGGAGGAGCAGTTGATTCTAAGGATAGGCTATATCTTTCGAACAGAGGCCCCCATCCCGTCGTTGTTTTGGATCTGGACGGTAATTTATTAGACACATGGGGAGAGGGCTTGTTAAAAATGCCGCACGGGATTGCTGCTGGTCCCGATGATTCCATTTATTGCACCGATCTTGAAGATGGGGTTGTTAGAAAATTGACAACAAACGGGGAGCTTCTCCAAACCATCGGGGCGGAGTCTGGTAGGTTTAGTGGTAAACCTTTTAATCGCCCTAGCCACCTAGCGGTGTCGCCGGTGTCCGGCGATCTGTTTGTTACTGATGGCTATGGAAATTCCCGTGTCCACAGATATAGTCCTGATGGTAAGCTTAAGTATTCTTGGGGCGAGGCAGGTGCTGGCCAAGGTCAGTTCGTAGTGCCGCATAACATAGTGATCGATAAGGAAGAGAAAATATATATCGCAGACAGGGAAAACCATCGGATTCAGGTGTTTTCATCGGATGGTCAGCATCTAAATACCTGGCCTGGCATTTGGAGGGCTGCGGGTCTGGTAATGGATAAACATGAGAACGTGATAGTGGCAGAGATGCCTCCACCGGTTTATATACTGGATGCTCCTGGGGTTGGACATGCCATCAGCGTATATACTAAAGACGGAGAACTTCAAACCAGGTTCGGAGATCCTATCCCGGGTGAAGAACCAGGGAAATTCACAGCACCCCATGCACTTGCCATAGATTCACGCGGTGATCTCTATGTATGCGAAATGCCAGGGTCCAACATGGGCGAGGAATGGAACAACGAAGCAGCTGAGAAAAGAGGAGTTGGAGCCCCTAGGTCAGTATTGAAACTTGCCAAGAGATAATATCTGGGATGATTGGCATAACTTTAAAGTTTCGCGCGATGTGTAATGCGAGCGAAGTGCTATTAGGACACAAAGCTTTTCTTCAGGAGGTTTGGGTATATGAAGAGAAATAAAATAAAAGAGCTATGGCGACAAGGAAAACCTGCGGTTATGGGCTGGTGTGCGTCAGGCAATCCATATATTGCTGAGCTGATGGCGAATGCAGGCTACGATGCGTTAGTGATCGACTGGCAACACGGCGTTGGGGTCTCACAAACATCTGTGGTGGGTTGTATACAGGCAATTGGAAATACAGATACCGTACCTATAGTAAGGTTGCCGAAGAATGAACCGGACTATATTTCATATGTTTTAGATGCTGGAGCATATGGAGTCATTGTTCCGATGGTGAATTCAAAGGAACAAGCTTCTGCCGCTGGCAAGGCGTGTCGTTATGCCCCTGACGGTAATCGGAGTGTAGCTGGCAATCGACCAGCACTTTCTGTAGGGCTTGATGATTATGTAGCACATGCCAACGAAGAGGTACTTTGTTTGGTTATGATTGAAACCAAACAAGCGCTTGAAAATGTTGATGAAATTGCGTCCGCTGAGCATATAGATGGGTTATATATCGGACCGAGTGATCTGTCGTTAGACATGGGCCTAAGCCTATCTAGCTGGCCTGATGATGAACGTCATATTGATGCGTGTCGCAAAGTATTATCTGCCGCACAGGCAGCAGGAGTAGTTCCTTGCCATCATGGCGCGGGCCCAGCTGAAGGGGCTAAATTTATAGACATGGGATTCAAATTATGTCAGATAGGGAGCGATATAAAAATGCTAACTTCTGCTGCTGGATCTGGTGTTAAAGCTTTCAGGGGATTATTAACTTGAAAGTGCCGTTGACACCGAAGTATTTGCTAAAGTTGTCATAGTATGGTGTTATTTTCTTAGACCAAAAAATCGGAGGCCCGTGTAATGTCTAAAGCATATGAAGATTTTATAGAGCGTATCGCGAATCACGAACCTTTTCGAGAACAGGTGTTGAATAACCCTGACGGAGAACTGTCAAAATGGGACTTTGATCCAGCAGAATTAGATGCTATAAAAGGGGCTCCTGCATGGCAATGGCTAAGGGATTTGTGGAAGGGTTCCTCTGACAGGTAATGAGAATAAATAAGTCATAACCTGCATTATACCTTACCTTGGATGAATATTCGGATCGTTCGAATGTGCCAAGGGTGCCCACCAGAATTGGAATAAAAAATGGCCCCGGGTTTGCCGGGGCCATTTTTTATAGAAAGCTAGGTTTGACCAGGACGGATTAAGCTTCTTGAACTGTTGCAATACCGCTCAGCATATCGTTGCCGCCGGCTGAATCAAGAACCTCTTGTACTTGTCGTCGGAATTCCTTGATCTCAACATCTCCTAATGCGCCTTCTGGTATTTCATGGTTCTTCAGCCGCTCTTTGAACTGTTCGAATAGCACATCTTCGCTTTTTCCGTGCGGTATCTGGAAGAAGTCATGGTCGAAACTGGGTAGATCCCCAGGGCCGAAGTAACCCTTTCCTTCAATGCTATACCCTTCGAGTTCATGGGTGCCTTTGCCCAAGATTTCACCGGTCTCGACGTAATGTTCCATAACGGGTTTCATTCCGTATTTCTGAACTGGACATGCTTTCATGCATATGCCGCATCCTTCGAATCGAGCCATTACCGGGCGGCAACGTTCATAAACGAGCTTGTTCTTCTCGACGCCTCTCCACCAGACTTTGTCTCGCATTAAGGCGCGACCTGGGCATCTGTTTACACAGACTTGGCATACCTGACAGAACTGATGGATTCCATAGTCTACGGGGTCGTCGTACGATACTGGTGCGTCCGTTGTGATCATCATAATACGGGCCCGAGAGCCGAAATGAGGAGACAACAGTTGGCCGTTAGCTCCGAGCTGACCTAAACCGGCTGCTACAAACATCGGTATATAAGCTGCGCTGTTATCGTTTGGGCTATGTATTTGCGCATGATATCCCAGGCTTCTTATGTAGTCTGCCAGAATGAGTGCCAACTGGCTCATATTCCGATAAGTTCCGAAGTGGGTGTATTCGGAAAAACTGCTTGGGATTGATTGTGTCCGTTCGTAGTCTTGCTCTAACGCTAGGCATATGCCATGTTCAAAGCGCACCCACTTTTTTTTGTCCTGGAAGGTATATCGTCTATCGTATCGTGTCACGCCAACTTCGCCGAAGCCGAGTCTGCGTGCTTCTGTTTTGATTTTGTCTGTGACGTCTTCCCCCGGAACTGGCTCGGCTGTAGGTTCCAAGTCCGCGGAGTCGATTGCGGCGCTTACCATCGGCCCTACCATGCGCTCATGTTCCTTGTGGGCCTCGTCCCCTTCTGGGGTATATATTGTCCACACCCAGGCTCGGTCTGCGGTATAGGCTACCGCTTGACTCTCGAGAGGGTATTTGCGGGAATAGAAATCAACGTCAGGAGAGTTCTCCCTAGCGCCAGGCTCGGTAACTAGATCCTCAGCTACAGGAATCTCATATATGGGGTCACCGATCTTGAGGCCGGGGCGTTTCACTATATGACTGACCTTTTTGGTTACCATATCCCCTCCTGAAACATAATTTTAAACTTTCCCCAGAATACACGACATCTTAGTCGCAATCAATATGTATGACAAGCAGTTACGTGCTTTAGCCAGGTACTGATATTGACTCAGGTGGTACGTATAAATTTCTGTATCCTGCCGACATCGCCGACTTCTGTGACATAAACGTCACCGTGAGAATCTACGCATATACCGTGAGGAGCTGCAAACTGGTCGGCTCCATTCCCCTTTTCACCCCACCTCGCAAGGACTTCTCCTGTGTAACTTAGGACGCTAACACGGCCGTCTAATTCGGCGATATGAAGATTTCCGTTTGTATCTACATCCACGTCAGCCGGTCGAAGAAGACCTGCCCATTCTTTTAAAAAGTCGCCTTCTTCATCGAAAGCCTGAATCCTATTATTTTCGCGGTCTGCCACGAAAATTCTATCTTGCGAATCAATGCATATCCCATGCGGGAGCTTGAATTGGCCCGGGTGCGTTCCATCCCCTCCCCAAGAAAAATCCAAACTACCATCGGCGTAATATTTGTGAACTCTGGAATTAGAATAACCGTCTGAGATATATATGTCGTTTTGGGAAGATACGGCTGCGGACGTTGGCCGGTTAAATGGCATACCGCTCTGTTCTGCTGAAGGCCGACCACGAGTCCCTATGGTTAGACCCAACTTGCCATCAGAATCCAGCAGGACAATTACATGCGCATCTCTGTCGGCTATATACAATGTACTGTTTGGACCGACGTTGATGCCGTGAGGGTCTTCTAATACCTCTTCTGCTAAAGAATCTATGTAATTGCCGTCACGATCCAGCACGATGAGTGACGGATTTCCTCGATTTAGTATATAAACTCGGTCTTTAGAGTCCACAGCAGCTCCCGGGACTTGTCCTAGTTTAACTGAACTTGGGAATTGGCCCCAATCGTTGGCCATTTCGAACTTAATAGTTCCTGTGTTAATGCTCATTTATACTTTGTACTCCCTGTTGCCAACTTTAAGATAATCGGCTGATGGAGGTAATTATCTGAACGATGGCCGGATTATAGTTTGGCGTTTAGACGAGGGTCAAGCGGATCTCGTTGCCCAACATATCAACGCAGTCTTAAAGACCACTAACTAACGAAAACTAATGGCCTGGGCGATAATGTATCACTGAGTTTAATCTGGCTTGGAATTCGGCTTTGTATAATAGTGGTGTTGTATTACTTTGGGACAGTAGATTTTTATTAAGATGATCGATGGTAGAAGATAATATACAACTGCATAGGTGGACTTTTTATTATGACGGAAAATGTCGGTTTTGCTCACCCATCGCGTCGGGCTTACGCCAAATTGACTTGTTTAATAAGATCAGTTGGACTCCGTTTCAGCATCTATCCCATCCCCCTGGTGGTTTATCATGGCGGGACTTAGACAATTCAGCTTACTTAGAAGTACGCCCTAACGATTTGAGGCCGGGGTTCAAGGCCCTGAAGTATCTGGTTATACGATTGCCGTTGCTCTTTCCAATTATCCCAATTATTTGGGCTCTGGATAAATCTCATACGGGGGCTGCCATCTATTGCTGGGTCTCGAAGAATCGAAGAAGGCTCTTTCAGTGCCGCACGATAGACCACAGTGATCTGTAGCGATCGACAGACACATGCTGAAAGTAGGCCCCTTGGGTTCCTTGCATCGAAGACTCTCAAAAGATTCGTTAAACGCTATCTGTCGATGTCGGACGCTATTACATCTACAAGTTGAACTGAGGCTCTACCCAACTTTTTTCTTTCTGATACACTTGGATGCGTCCTCTTTGGGTGTCAGTGATATATATTTGTCCATCACTATCGATCTCAATGGAAGTGGGCCGTGTGAACCTCCATTCAGATTCCAAACTTCTAACTCGTTGTCTGGCCTTGATGTAGTCTGGGTTGGCATCAACCGCTGATTGAGCCCATTTAGATAGGCGCTCGGCGTCTCCTATAAACGTGGTCATATATTCGCCATCGGGAGAATAAATTTGTACGCGGTTGTTACCCCAGTCAACTGCATAAACATCTCCTTCTTCATCAACAGCGACGTCACTTGGCATTCCCAACCCCTGATCTTTGTCCATGCCTTCACCAAATCCCCTAATATGTTGGCCATCAGGACTAAACTTTTGGATCCGAGCATTGTGCCAGTCCGCTACATAAACATCACCGGTACGATCAAGTGTTATTCCCCAGGGGCGTCGGAATTCGCCTGCTTCGGTACCTTCTCTTCCCCAGCTAAACAGAAATTGGCCGTCCTTCGTAAATTTTGATACACGGTGATTTAATTCTTCAGTAATATACAGGTTATCATCTGCATCAAACACCATACCGGACGGACTCCTCAGTTGTCCGTTTCCTAAGCCGGGCTCACCCCATTTCTGAAGGAAGTTGCCATCGCTATCATAGACAGTGATCCTGTTTAGCCATTCGTCAGCTACATATACATTACCCTTAGAATCTAATGTAATAGCTGTGGGCCATATGAATTGGCCGTCACCATCACCAATGCCAGCAAAATCCTTTAAAAACTCCTCATCAGTGGTTACTACGCTGACGTGCTGACAGGGTTGAAATTCATCGCCCCGGTTAACAACGTAAATGATGTTTCCTTCGCCTCGTGCAAGATCCATTGGAAGCCGAAACCCAGGACCTGCTACCGCATTTCTACCGATGGTGTGGCTATAATTGAATACTCGCCCTTTGGCATGAACTGTCTGCATTTCAGCTCCCTATATTTGGGGTGTTGTTGGTTTATGCGAACTGGTACTCTCGCGTTGATGCTACGAGTTGTAAAATTTCTCCAACTCGTTGAGCGAACTCAGCCTTGTCAAATCCGGAGATCTCAGACAATGTGAGTCCTCTTGTTTCGGCATGAGCTATGAGTTCATCGAATGTAGTCTGGTTCACTTTTACGGGTCCCATCAACTCGAGGCAGTTATCGATGAGGTCGGAAGCGCTAAGATTTCCTTTAGCTGCCAGTCTATCAATGATGGCTTGTACACCTGGGAGGTTAACGTCTCCGACCCTATCAGCGACAAAGTTAATCCGTCTCACTAAAGACCCGCTGTCGATCCATTCTTGCCCCGTATGCCAACCTTCAACCGATGGCGGGTCCAAAAGAGCCTGTCCCTGGTAGTTGGGCTCAAGCCCTATAGGTGCCATATAAGGCTTAGGTTCAACAAAATCACCAACAAGCCTCATTGTTCCTGCTACGACTTCGGCTGGGCTCTTAACTTTGGAGTACCAAACAGATTCGTCCTTGAAGAAATCTGAATTGAAAAGAGTTCGGAGCACTGACTGCATGTCGTAGTTCGAACTTACACAGGCGTCGGATAATATTTCTATCGCAGATGGATCTTTGGGTGCTATGTCAAGCCAGCTCGGTACCTGAACTTCGTCAGCAACGAAAAAATTGTAAAGGTGTCGTGATAGGAACTGTGATGTGGCTGGTTGCTGGAGGATGATGTCGATAATATCTTCGCCATTAAACCGACCGGTATTCCCAAGGAATATCTTCTCGCCATCGTCGTGATCTTCAGAAATATATTCGAACTCCCATGGGAACCGACCATATGGAAGGCGGGGTATCTTTGGAGCAATGTTCCATCCTGTGAAAGCTCGGGAGGCCATTTTTACATCATCTTCGGTGTAATGGCCTTGGCCCATCGTAAAAAGTTCTAAAAGTTCCCTTCCCCAGTTTTCATTGGGAGCATCTTTATGATTTTGATTGTTGTCTAGCCAGAAAATCATGGCTGGGTCTTTAGCAAGATTGACCAGCAGGGTCCGATAGTTCCCGAGACTGTGTTTTCGAAGCATTGAAGTTTGTGCTAGTAACTGGTCACAGTTGTCGACTTTGGAATTTCCAGTTGCGAACACATGATGCCAAAACAGGGTCATCTTCTCTTCTAAAGGCCGTGGCGTAACAATCATTCTATACATCCAGTTGCATTGGCCCGTTGTAGGGTTTCCTCCGGGAATCTCGAATCCTGGTTGGTGGCGGAACATGATGCTTTCATCGAATGGCGCTACGCCATTCGTATCGGGGTCGAGCAATTCTTCGACGACTCGTTCATAACCTAAGGATGTAAGACGTTCTATTTCCTCCCGTGTAGCGCCGAAACCGGCTCGACGCATAAGATGGGCAATTAGATCGGTTGTGTTAGACATCTGTGACCTTCCTTTGTCTAAGGATTGGTACGTTATCCGCAGGGCGCGGAAAGCCAGGTAACAACTGAGCGTCCCGGCTATGTTGATAATTTAAAAGGCGCCATGACCGACGAGTTATGACGATTAATGACATCATACCACGGGGCAATAGAGTGTCAACAAATCAACGCAATAACCAAATCGACTAGGAGTTGGAATGCATAGAGTGATCTGAATAATCCGGACATTTGGCTATCAAGCCAATGACAGTAACTTAAGAATTATACGATTAGATTCTGAACAAAAATGATCGAAAAGCTTCGGCATATGGGATGCCTTGCGGTTCCCCGATGCGTGTTCTCCATTGCGACAATATCTCCAATGTGTCCCGACCGTTGACCTGACTTTTATGTTCTGCTAATGCGGCGGCGGCGGTTTGCAGGCTATCCCCGACATCAATCCAGGTATCAGCGTGCTCGGTGTCGGCCACCAAGACCTCGCGGACGTTATGGGGCTTGAAGCCGTCTTTGAGTAGTTCTGGAAAAGAGAGATGGTCCCGTGCTGTTGGAAACACTGCAGCGAGTGTGGCTTCTCCCGCGGCTAGGTGGTCAGGGTGTCCTACATACGTATTCCCAAGGCTACGTACCGGAGATTGGCAGATAATCACATCTGGTTTGAATCTGCGTATTTCACGTGTAATGTCACGTCGTAACTCGAGGCTGGCGACGAGAATTGAGTCTTCATAATCTAAGAATTGTAGTTCTTTTACACCTAACACTTTAGCTGCAGATTCCTGTTCATGCCGCCGTATTGATGCGACTTCCTTCGTGCTAACGCTTGGATCGGAACTGCCTTTGCTGCTGTCTGTGCAGATGACGTACGCTACCTGCATGCCCTTGTGACACCAAGAGGCTACCGTCCCTGAGAACCCATATTCGGCGTCATCTGCATGTGCTATTACTACCATAGCTCGCTTGTAGCTGCTTCTATCCGTTATGTCCGTCACGCTTAGCTAGTCCTTCCAATTATATTCGCGATACGATTATCTTCTGCTAGTATCGCTGTTAGATTCCGTTTTTCTGGTTGGTTGTGGGTTTCTCAGGAAAAGAAACAGGATAGCTCCTAACATGGCGAACACGGCGATTACTTTGAATGCTGTAGCGTAACTAGACACGTCCGCGATCCAACCCGAAAGAATCGGGCCGATCGTCATTCCTATCATGATCACCGCGTTGGAAGTACCAAGGATCATCGCGAAATATTTGCGCCCAAAATAATCACCACGCAATGCTGTGGTAATTGGCGCCCTCACACCCCAGCCAATTCCTTGAACGACGGTAGATGCCATGATGATTACAAAATTGCCGGTACTGGCCAAGATCCATAGCGCTATGCATTGGCTCACAATACAGACTACAACGATTGCGGGCTTGGGAAATCTGTCAGACAAAGGGCCGGCCATTAACTGGCCGAACATATTGGCTCCATTCAACACCATCATGACCAGACCGGCCCAAAATTTTGTATAACCCAGTTCTTCTTCTAGGTAAGGTACGGTATGGATCATTATCACAGAGATAATTAATAAAGCCAGAGAGTGCCCGAATGACAGTATCCAAAATGCCCGAGTTTTTAATGCTTCTTTGACTGTGAAATCTACTTCAGATTCGAAGATCCGCTCACTGGGTTGTGAATCTGTGGGTTCAACGATTTGTTTTACGCCGTCTGGCATATAGCCATAGGGTTCAGGATCGGACCTGAGGATCCTTGAAACTGGTATTCCAACTAAGATTGTAGCTATACCAGCCCAGAGAGCTGTCGTTTGCCAACCTACTCCCTCAATGATGATAAAGATCTGAGTCCAGGGAACCGAGAATTTTGTTCCATCAAGTGATACGGCTAGGATCGGAGGGAATACGACGCCACCAAATCCCATTCCCATCATGGCTACCCCTATAGCCATGGTTCTCTTCCGATGGAACCAGCTATTTATGCTTGTCATTGTCGAGGTGTATCCAGCGACGCCAGCTCCTAATGACATGACAAAAAGGGAGACATACAGGGTTACCGTTGATTCGATCATAGAAAAGATGACGAACCCCAAACCAAATGCTATCACCCCCGCGCCCATTGCGTTTCGGCTCCCGAACCGTTGTATGATCCATCCTTCAAGCGGGCCAAATAAGCCGCTTTCTAATCTGGTCATGGAAAAAGCGCCCGACATCACCTTGCGGCTGATACCTAACTGGTTTCGGACTGGCTCGAAAAACAAACCTATGCCGGTGAAAAATAGACCATTGCATATGGCCATGTTGATCCCACCAGCGACCACGATCCACCATCCATAGAACATTCGGTTCGTGATGAACCGTGATTTAGAAGTTAACTTCGACATGTATCGCTTTGGATCTGGTCAATGCTAACGGGATGGTGCACTGAGAATATCTTGGAAGAGAGAGTTCCGCTGAAGTCATGATGTGCGTATTATTATATCGTCTGGGCCATAGTCATAGTATCGATATCTTGACCAGATCGGACTGTTTCGAGAATCAAACCATAGCCGTGGGGAAAATGCACATGACGATACACACGGCTGGAGATGCAGATCAGATAGTTTGATAAAAATCAAAGTATCGGCTAGATTTACAATGCCTCTTGGACACACTCTGTCGGCCGTCCTAAAAAACTGTGGCTCTTGCGGGTAACACACCGCATGAAATTAGCAGGACTATGACAATGGCTCCGTGTATTAATTGCAAGAAAGACCTTCAGAAGACATTCAAGGCATGTCCTTACTGTGGTACGAAGGTGGATTCGCGTACATGTTCGGATTGCGGCGAACCACTTAAAGACGATTATATATTCTGTCCGAACTGTGCCGCAGCTGTTAGCGAGCCTTTAGAGAACCCGCCATCAGTTGATCCCCAAGAAATCAAGAAGTTCCAGGCCATGCGGTTTTTTGATTCCGGGGATGAGCACAGAAATGCTGGCGCTCATGAAAAGGCGATAGAAGATTACACCCGGGCAATCTTGTTCGATTCCGAATACAGGAATGCCTACTTCAGCCGGGCGATTTCCCACCGTGCCGTGGGTAACTATGAGGAAGCGATAGCGGATGACACGAGGGCGATGGAGTTAGACCCTGACAACGAAGATGACTCCATCGACCGGACAAATTTCAACCGGGACCTTGGCACCATAAAGTTAGATCCTGACGACAAAGCTACCTACTACAACCGGGCGCTTTCCCACAGTGATCTGAACAATCACAAAGAGGCTATAGCAGACTACACCAGGTATATAGAGATAGATCCTGACGACAAAGATGCCTACTTCCACCGGGCGTTTTCCCACAGAGCTCTGAGCAATCACAATGAGGCTATAGCGGATAACACCCGGGCTATAGAGATAGACCCCGAATACGGGAATGCCTACTACAACCGGGCGCTTTCCCACAGAGCTCTGAGCAATCACAAAGAGGCTATAGCGGATAACACCCGGGCTATAGAGATAGATCCTGACGACAAAGATGCCTACTACAACCGGGCTCGATCTCACAGAGCTCTGAACAATCACAAAGAGGCTGTAGAAGACTACACGCGGGCTATAGAGATAGACCCTGACGACAAAGCTACCTACTACAACCGGGCGCGATCCCACAGAGCTCTGAACAATCACAAAGAGGCTGTAGAAGACTACACGCGGGCTATAGAGATAGACCCTGACGACAAAGCTACCTACTACAACCGGGCGCTTTCCCACAGGGATCTGAACAATT
>VEXF01000029.1 GCA_009391275.1 SAR202 cluster bacterium AD-804-J14_MRT_500m
AATGCATACTTTAATTTCGTTTTCCAATCCTTGTGTAGCCGGTCGGCAGCATCAGCAATTGTACTGCCGTTAATCATTATTATGGGTTGATCGAAATCCGCAGAACCACTCGGGCTCTTGGTATATACACGCAATTTACCAAGCCCCATGAAAACCAGGCGCGATAGTTCCTCGAGCCCTGATCCGTCCAGGCAGGAAACTTTGACCAAAGAATACAACGTCCCATACTCAGCCATCAGGCCATCATATCTTACGTCGCATCCAGGCATATCGGACTTATTGGCAACCAAAATAGTCGATTTTTGCATCTTGGGTGCCTCTGGATCACAAGAAGATCCCTTTAGTAAAAGTTCGTACCCCCACTTAGACAAAATTCTCTTGATTACTACAATTTCTCGCATAGGATTCTCTGAAAGGTTAACAGTAACCAGAATCAAATCCGCGTTTCGCAATAATCCAAAGAGTCTGGTTTGAATATCTCGGTCGTTCAACGAAGGAGTATCTACGAGTTGTGTATAAACATTTTCAAATGGAAGCATCCCTACCTGTGGAATTTGGGTCGTGAAAGGATAATCCCCGACTTTCGTGGTAGCTCCGGTTAAAGCATTTAGAAGTTCTGATTTTCCTGAATTAGGCAAACCGATAATCAGGGCCTGACCCGCACCTTCTTTACGCAGGCTAAAAGGCTGTGGGCCACCACCACTAGTTGCTTTTGGCCTTTCTAGAGCTGCTAAATGTCGTGACATCCGTGACCGCAAATCAGCCCGAAGATGATCAGTTCCTTTATGCTTGGGAACAACGGCCATCATCTCATGTAAAGCGGCAATTCTAGCCGGCAGGTTGGAGGCCTGACGATAACGTTTTTCTGCCTCTTTGTATTGAGGGGTAAGATTAGCAGGCATTTCCTATATATCCAATAATTTGAGCCTTGTTAGATTACGACAAAACCGCCTATTGCAGACTACAAGTAAAATCTCGGATGATTTCGATAATAGATTAATATGCAGCGCTTGAAAACAAATCGGACAGATCTCCGATAACTCAAATCTTATAAAATAGTGTAGCTTTTGTTTAAAAACATACGTAAATTTCACCTGTACAGCCATTTGATAAGATTGCATGCCAAGATTTATTGTTGATTCCGGCACATAATTCGCTTGTAAATAGAATGCCTGTGGATCAAGGGATCAATTACGAAATGTCACGACAATGCGTATGCTGTGGAAATATACCTTCACTCGGCTGGTCTTTTGCATTCTCAACTCCAGAAGGACCATGGTCATTCGTTCAATTAAAGTAGCGGTTCTTGTTGGTGCTCTCCTGACGTTCCTTAATCAAGGAGATACATTATTGATCGGAGAGTGGACCAATAGCTTTTACTGAAAATTCCACTAACTTACCTGACACCATTTTTTGTAGCTACTGGAGGTGTTCTGTTGAATGGGCGAATGTGAGGCAGCCCAACAAATCGCCGAACAGTTTTTCTTCATTAAAACTGGGAAACCCACCTCCACCTACATAAAGATGAATATCCTCGTCTAGGTTTGCAACATCGATCACTCCGGGACCTATCCTGGATCTAAGTCAATTCCAAAAAATCGATTTACGCTTTTCTTCTGAGGGATATACCTTGATTCAACCACATTTTGGCACCATTCTGGGCTAGGTCAATCTAGAATCCTGAACGTCACCAAACCGCGGAGTATAGTAATATGATTCAGAGTACAAGTTATCCAACAGAGTCGTTATTGATGAATTTCAAAGGAGATATAAAAGATGCCAGAGAAGGCGAAGCCAACTAAAGAAGAAGTCCTATCATACCTGAAAAAAAGACGGAATTGGGGCAGATGGAAAGAGAACGGGTCGGCCGGGGCGATTAATCTGATTACGCCTGATAAACGTCTGGCAGCATTAAAGATGCCCACAAAAGGACGTGCAATCTCTCTGAGTCGCCCATGGAATGTAGAACCATCGTTTGAAAACCAAAGGCCAGCACAACAATACATGACTCAAGCGGCACGAGATCCTGATGGTGGCATTGCAATGGACTATTACGGCATCTTTTACCATGGACAGGCGACGACACACATAGACGCATTATGTCACATGTGGGACGAGGACGGAATGTGGGATGGGAAAAATCCAGATGAGATTGTCACATACTCAGGTGCCAAATACGGATCTGTCGATGCCTGGAGCGAAGGTATTCTTACTCGTGGAGTTCTCCTTGATATCCCTAAACTACGAGGAGAGCCATACGTCACTAGAGACAAACCGGTTCATGGGTGGGAACTAGAGGATGCCGCGAAAAACGAGGGAGTAACACTAGAACCCGGAGACGCAGTCTTGGTATATAGCGGGCGCGAAGCCTACGCTCGCGATCATGGCGGTATGTGGATGGAAAGTGATGGACGGGCTGGTTTACACGCATCATGTCTCCCATTTATTCGGGACAATGACGTTTCGATCCTCTTGTGGGACATGATGGATGCAGCACCTAATGAATACGATGTCCCTTTCACGATGCACGCTGTATTGTATTGTTATGGAGTAGCGTTAGTCGACAACACATTGTTGGAACCGCTATCGCAGATATGTGCTGAAGAGGGAACCTACAACTTCCTGTTAACCATCAATCCATTAGTTGTAGTTGGAGGTACCGGATCGCCAGTCAATCCTATAGCAGTATTCTGAACAAATACCACCGAGAAATTTTATGCTATAGAGGCTATGCTACGCCTTTCGGATCCCAAGCTCTATAGTCATGCCGTTGGGATCTTTCAAATAGACTGAATCGCCGATTCGGCGATTGGTGACGCCTTCTAAAGCAAGTCTATCCGAGATCTCCTCGTATTCTGCTTCCGGCACGTTAATAGCTATATGCATCATGCCCCCGATACCTTCTTCTACAGGCGTCTGTATACGAGCTACGTGAGGAAAATCGAAGAAAGCTAAACCCATTCCATTCCCCATATCAACATTCATATGAGTGGATTGAGGCTCATCCCTATTCCCTGTGACACTGATCACTGGCATCCCAAGGACCCTAGAATAGAAATCTGCAGTCTTTTCTAAATCATTAGCAAATATAGCGATATGATTAACGCCTTCGGTAGAAGCCTTACGCCGATTTTTTAATATGAACCGCTTTAGTCTTTCTCTTTTTTCGCTTAATCCACGATCATCAACCACGATTTGCCTCCTGTACTGTCAAATGCCTACGGATCATTCACCATGATATAGGTTTAATAAAGCCGGAGCCAGGCACATATTTTATACAATTCGTCAATCGAAAATTTCTTGAACTTCATTCTCAGATAAAGGCAATGACAATAAGAACGTTTCTAAAGCAACCAGTTCAAATTCGGAAAGAGTAGCAGTATTACCGTGATTCTCTGACGGGTTAAACTTGACCAATACTTCCCTTAGCGTAGAAGCTCTCCCATCATGCAAAAAGGGAGGAGTGGACCATAATTCTCTGAGGCTTGGAGTGTCAAAAGCAACACCCATGACCTCAAGAATTTTGCCTGATTCATCTGGATGATCATAGAATTCGGTGCCAGTTCCGACATCGTGCCTCTCCTGATCCGTGAAAAGTGGCGGAAAGTGACAGACAAGGCATCCGGCAGACTTGAAAATCTGACCTCCTCTTCGAGCCTCAACCGATAAGTCTTTCCCATTCAGCCTAAGCGGACTGCTATGCGGTTGTAGTGTGTTGATGTATTGTGCCAATGCTTCTAGCTTTTGCTCAGACAACCCAGTACCAGCCATCAATCCCGTAAATGTTTGTTGAAATGTTAGAAGATCGGCACGGTCAGCGGACCAGTGTAGAGGCTCGGTGCTAGCAATACCTCTCAAAATCGGGGTGTTCCTGGGGCCTCCAACTGTACCAAGCCACGTTTGACCATCAGTTCCACCATCAAAATGACACGATGCACACGACATCCAGTTATCTTTAGCGATCTCGTCCGGACGGCTCGTAAAAAAGAGTCGTTCTCCTTCTTGGATCAAAATCGGCCGCGTATCCACGACTAACGGGAATGTATTAACCACTTCCAATGTGTTCGTATCAATAACACTGATGTCATCAGAAACCAAGTTAAGGGTATATGCTAACTCTCCGCTGCTAGAAATAGCCAAATCCCGTGGATTCTGGCCAACAACAATATGCCCTATAGAAGGCTGTTGTGAGAGACTAACAACCGACACATCATCACTTGCAGCATTCACCACATACAATCTGTCTCCTTGTGGGCCCAAAACTGCAGCGGTGGGCATGCCTACTGGAGTATCAATTGAGTCCAAGGCAAGAGTTTCTCTAACTTTCCGAACTAGATCATCTGTATCCAGAACACCAACGACCGGCGACACCGTCGTGTCGAACAATCTAGCCATATTCGCAACATTTTGGCGTTGGTGAGGGACATATGCTCTTGGATGCGATTCATGAAGAGTTATGCTCTCACCCATGACAGACTGACCTCCCAATTCTATAGAACCCACCTGGTCTAAAGAATGAATATCAAATACCATCACGTCATCATCTGACCTGTGGACGACAAACAGAGACCGATCTTTAATAGCCATCCCACTAGGACTTAATCCTGTTTCCGCGCGAGATATTTGAGCCAAACTATCTAGTTCCAACTTCAGAAGCGACGATTCCCCGTTCAAAGTCACAAAAACACCGTCACCTACTACTAGTATCCCAAAAGGTCCATTTCCTACAAATGTCCTATTGAGGATTTTGCCAGTATTTTCTTGAATCACAATTACTTCACCTGTATCAAAGCAAGTTGCGAGCAACCTAGGGGAGACTCTGCTCACAGTCACTGGCTCGCAATGAACGTTTGTCTGCCAGAGCAGCTCACCATTTGGGAGGTTAAGTTGGGTAATAGTTTGGGTAGATGGATGACTCGCCCACAACGCATAATTTGTGATCAATAGCCTTGCGGTGCGTCGTACCCGGTAAGAGGGAACTATTAGATTTGCTTTGTCAAGATTCGTAGAATCAAAAACATATTGCCGTGTAGAGGAATTCACTGTGCCAGTAGGAATCGGATGATCACTAGAATGTGTTATTGATTCGATGGACGGTGTTGGTAAACCGATTGTGTTGATTGAGCGTACAATTTCTCCAGCGGCTACTTCGTTGGATATCTGATCATCACGAACATTGTCAGTCCTTTTTGACATGCCTTTCTCACAAGCCAGCAATAATGACAGAATGATCAGAAAGAATAAGACACGTACCACAGATACGACCGATTTTCACCTTTGCTTCAGAAGTTCACGACTCCGCAAGTGCTAGGACGTCGTCGCCTTGAAGAAGAATTTGGCTAGCATAACTGGTCCTTTTGCCTGAAGAGTCGTTGCCAGTTACGGCTAAGGTGATAACAACGGTATCTCCCGGAACACTATCTAAATTATCAAACAACCTGTTTAGCCCAACCAAGTCGTAACTGTATATGAAACTACCCGCATCGGATGACGATGTCCCACTTTCTAGAACAGTACCCGTGAGATTAACGGTGTAATGAGTGCTCACATCTGCCAGGCCTGTAGGAATATTAGCAGAAATCACGAGTGGTTTACCGGATACCAATTTAGCACCGGTCTTCTGCAAACTCAGCTTGAGATAACTGTTCGCACTTCGAGGGACAACATAGAATTTATAAGTCCCGTCCGCAGTACCAAGAATACCGCCCGTTGGATATGGTTCGTGAACTAATCCAGCAGATGTAATTCCATCGTGGGTGACTTTAACTTTTACTGTGTAAGTGCCAGGTTCTGAAACAACAAAGTCGTCATCGGGATTGTAAAAGTATCCTATTTTATTAGCTCTTCCCAGCGAATGAACAATCTGTCCATTAGGATCTGTTACCGTTATTTCAGTCAACGATGGAAGTGTCGGCCACATAGCTCCACTAAACGAAAAGGAATCGCCCACCTCCAGAACGCTGCCCGGCATTACTCCAATCGGTGTAAAAAAGATATCGATTTCTTCTCCAAGCAAGGTTAAGAGAGGCCCTCCACTAGGACCACCAGCGGCACCTTGGAAGGGAGGGAATACCCGTTGGCTTAACGTGGTTCCTTTCCGTATCATCGCTGCCATGGATCCGTAAATAGCATATTCGTTCGTGCTTGATGACGAGTTACGGTACACCACTCCACCGTATTGTAGCTTTACGTCAGTAGGTAGATCGCCTTCTCCGCCGTTGCCTGGTTGTAGGTTGTACGGATCCCCAAATTGCCAATAGGCTCTCTGAACCTCTCCTGTGCCTACAAAACTGCGGACCGTAACGCCTGGACGCTGCACACTGGTGTAGTAATATGCCCAAGTATCTATAAGTTCAGGATACTGGACTGCTGGAAGGCGCATAGAGGTCATTTCCGGAAAACCTATCTCCATTTCTCCAGTTATATCTTTCCCTTGGTTGCGCTGTTGGGTATGAAGATCCGTTATCTTATCCGGATCGTGAAGCGTGAGGATAGGGAAGATCCCGCTGGAAGTCCCATCTGCAGCCCATTGCACATCGCCCGTGTTATAAGGATAGAAGACTTGTGGTACAGCCCCACCTTCACTCTCGCCATTCACACCAGGAGGATCAATATTTTTCATGAAGAACCATTGAGGAGTTGATCCGGGTTCGACATTTACAGAGGCGATACCCCGTTTGCCGTGAGCAACTAGCTTCGTATTAGGTGTCTCTACCACTGAACTCCCCTTCACACCACCCCTCCACATGACACCGTCTACATCAACATAGCTCGCTGTAACATCAACTACATATTCTCCCGCAATTGAGATGTTGATGCGCTCTGAATCAACTCCTGGGTGAAAATAACCGTATCGGTTTGCGGTTCCGACGATAGTTTTTGAAATAACAGGATCAGAAGGGGAATTTGTAAAAAGCTTAAAATCTATGGTTACATCTGCTGGAACTCCTGGCCGTGTGTGAACGACAGGTGACAATATATCACCAACTTCGAAGGGCGTGTTAAGGAACGTTCCCATATCTAAATCCAATGGTTTTGCTACATAGACATCGTAACTGCCTCCACCGGAATAGGTTATCCCAGTTGCATCCTGCACCCACCCTTCCATTTTCACGACATGATGCCCGTAATCGGTGAATTGATGTTCAAATGTCTGGTCAAAAGTAGTTAACTCATAGAAAGCCTGAACTGAGGTAGACCCGAAAATTTCCATAGGGTTGCCGGAGATTTTAGCCCTGCCAGACCGGAATGGACCACTACCTAAATTTTTTACGGAACCATCCGGAGCAGTAACGCTAACCCGAAGTTCGCCTGAAGGCAGAAGAAAAGTGACTAAAGGTGGGACTGGTATATTAGGTCCTCCCATATGATGACCAATAGTTGGTAAAAAGGGTTCTAACCGGTAAGTTATAGGACTGCCAGTGGTTGTATCATCTTTAGGAACTATCAAGGAATCTACACCAAAGCTCACCTTATTTCCAAGAGAGAAAATTCCCTGATCCTCTTTTGCTATACCACCGCGCGACCCGTTATTTAAAGTATTAGCCAAGAGCATCCAAGGCAATCTCGGAGCAGATGGTTCTCCAATCCGAAAGACTGGTAATAATGCTTGGCAAGTAGCTGTACGTAAAAGCAAACCCTCGTCCCCACCTGAAGGCGGATTAATCACTTGTCCAGGCTCTTCCCAGATAAACCTAGGCTGCCAGTTTATTCGGCCTACATAGTGACCTGAAGGCAACCATTCAGGAACCTGTTGGGAGAACTCCATTTCAATAGTCAATGTATTGCCAGATATAGATATTTTATTAATCGAAGATGAAAATTCCTGTGCGTTATGTTCATATCCACCTCTAGAAAAAATCGGTATCCCGGTAGGAGTCAGGAGAGCTGGTACAAACGTTGCCTGCAATGCATTGCCTTCTGAATCATTAATGCGTGATAAGTTTAGAGATGGATACAATCTTCGGTTTTGGATCTGATCTATATCTACATGTTGAGATATATTCGGGGACGTGTAAGAAAACTCGATTTCGTAATGGATGAAATCATTGTGCTTGAAACTCCATCCATTTTGCACACCTTCAGCTCTCCAGTGGCCTGTACCTATGGAATCTGGAGCAGCCGCAGAAAAAGGTATATCTAATTGTGAATCTGGTTTTTGCAATTCCACGATATTTTGTAACGCCGGACTTCCATGCATCCAATCGGCAGCGTCAGAATCACCATAGCTAATCACCATCGTAGATCCTTTGACTGCTGGCACTGAAGCGTCAAAGCTTCCGTCGCTGTTGGAAGTAGTTTTAACACTGGCGCCGGTTTGCAAGTTTTGCACGAATACGGTGTAGCGGCCCGGGACGGCACCAGGGGCTCCGTTAACCGTAAGATTCCCATCCGCACCTATATCAGAGTATGAGAGTTTATTTAAATCGGGTGGAATCTCCATCGCGCTCCCGATAGGAGCCTGCATTGAAGAAATGCTAATGGGCGACGATTCCATTGACGCAGGGAGGGGAGGTGATTCTGATCTGGTTTTGGACACTGGTTGAACGGTATTTGCCATACCAGCAAGAGGGGCACCACCGGGCTTCCGTCCATGGGATTGATTGGGTGGGGGCGGCGGCGTATTTTTTGGCTGTCTCGGTGGTGGCGGTGGAGTGCCTTCCTGTTGCCCATCTGCCGGTTTTGTGGGCAGTTGTGGAGTACCTTTCTGTTGTCCACCTGCCGGTTTTGTGGGCAGTTGTGGAGTATTCTTCGGCATGTTTGCAACAGAAGACGGTGGAGTTGGTGTTGCAACATCAGAAATTGTAGCTTCACTTGGAAGCGAGGTTGCTGATGGAATCTGCGATTGGACATCAGGATTAGACACTCCCGTGCCTCCACCGCACCCTATGATGAAGGCAAGACAACAACCCAAGACCAGATACTTTAGATACGTTGTACGCACTTTGGGATTATAACAAGAAAAGACATATTCACAGAACCGAACCCATTAGTGGCACCCAAAATCAATCTGACGACGAAAAGCAACGATCTGCGATTTACGTTCTTGGAATTATGATATTCTATTCTTCGTTGATGAGTTGTAACACGTTGACAATAAGCAAGGTATTCCTAGTACAGGTCCCGAATGCGCTGGTGATCAAGTTTTAATCGTGTTTTGGTAAATCCATCCTACATCTAACCGCCACCGATGCGATTCAAGAACTTCAACTCAGCTTGATCAGGAAACCGATTTTCACTGGATTCTGAAAAATTGGAGAACAATAGTGGAATACGGGGCACATCTACCAATCATCGCTTTAGACAATCGATCAGGCGACGAACTTGTAAACCAGTTACTCTTAGCGTCACCGGAAGCCTGCGCTGAAAAACTAAGCAAGTTGCAATCGGCAGGTGTACAAAGGGTTTTCTTGTCGCCTTTAACCGATGAAATATTCCAATTGGAAATGTTCCAGAAAAGAGTAGCACCTTTGGTGCTTTAATTGAGGTATGTACCAGAGACGTTTGACACAATATGATGAGCTTTCATATCCTTTCGAAATCAACATCTTTGCAGTTAAAACATCCTAAGGAGGTGGCGCCATCGGGTGGTTGGAAGGCAAAATCGCACTTGTAACAGGAGGCGGCTCTGGGATAGGTCACGCAGTTGTCGAACGGTACATTGCAGAAGGAGCTAAAGTTGGTGTCATGGATTGGCGTGCCGATCGATTAGAAGACCTAAAAGTTACATTTGGGAACTCTATTGAAGGCATACCTGGCGATGTTACTAACTTAGCCGATAACAAAAGAGCAGTGGACCAAACAACCAATGCCTTCGGTCGCCTGGATATCTTTGTTGGTAATGCAGGAATATTCGATAGTAATACGCCCTTTGAGGACTTCCCAGAAGATAAACTGAGCGCAGCTTTTGACGAACTTTTCGGGGTTAACGTCAAAGGATGTTTATTAGGCGCCAAGGCAGCATTACCAGAGTTGTTAAAGAGCGAAGGGTGCATGATATTCACAGCATCCGTCGCAGGATTCAATTCGGCAGGAGGAGGCGCCATGTATACTGCCTCTAAACATGCCGTGGTAGGCTTGATACGAGAATTAGCAGCGGAACTGGCTCCTCGAGTTCGTGTTGCAGGTGTCGCGCCGGGCGGAGTAGTGACCGATTTACGCGGACTTGAAACAACGGAACAAAACCAGGTAGGGCAATTCTCGGCTCCGGATATAGATGAAATCCTAGCCGATCGAACTCCAATGAAGTTCGCAATGCACCCTAAGGATATGGCAGGTGCATACGTGCTATTAGCCTCAAAAGAATACGGCCTCGGCATTACAGGATCTGTCATAACCGTCGACGGCGGAGCTCTGCTCCGCCAGCCTAGACCACGTCCTGTAGTCAATCCTGGTACGTAAATACCAACAAATAATGCCTAACTATTTAGGAAAAATTAAGCCATGATTTTGCTAGAATTCTTGAGCTGCACCCGCAACAAGGAGCTTTGTTATGACCATAGATGTTAGCGGGTTAGTTGACGCTGAAAAGGGCCTGATAAGTCGGCGTATCTTTGTCGAAGATGAGATTTATCAGCAGGAACTGGAGAATATCTTTGCCAGATGCTGGCTGTTCCTCTGTCATGAATCTCAGATCCCTTCACCAGGAGACTTCTTCTCTACCTACATGGGTGAGGATCCTGTTTTAGTTACCCGGGATCGCCAGGGTAAAATTAACGCTTTCCTGAATGTCTGTCGTCACAGGGGTAACCGAATCTGTCGCGCTGACACCGGTAACGCTTCATCTTTCACGTGTGCCTATCACGGCTGGGCATATTCTATCGATGGCAAGCTTGTTTCAGTCCCCAACTTCGAAGACGCCTACCACGGTGAACTCGATCGTAGCCAGTGGGGCCTAGTCCCTGTAGCACAGATCGGTAGCTACAAGGGACTCATTTTCGCTACTTTTGACCCCGACGCTCCCTCCCTGGATGAATACCTTGGTGAAACTAAATGGTACCTGGACGGAATGTTTGATAGAACCGAAGGCGGTATAGAAATCGTAGGTGGACTTCATAAATGGATAGTACCTTGTAACTGGAAGTTTCCGGCCGAGAATTTCGCCGGGGACGGTTACCACGTGGGGTGGACCCACGCTTCCGCGATGGCCACGGGGTATACGGCGAACACAGCAGATAGGAAATCATGGCAAGGCCATCTTATATCTCCTGGAAATGGCCACGGCATCTCCCTTGTCGGGCCAGACGACGTAACGAACTGGCCTGTATCGGGAATTGCAGAGTATGAGTCCAAGATTCTGCCAGCAATGAAGAAACGCTTAGGCCCCCGGAGAGAAAAAGTGTCTCCTATTGTGGCAACTATCTTCCCGAATTTCTCTATTCTTCACTCAAATGCGAGAACTATGCGAGTATGGCATCCTAAAGGACCCGATCAAATTGAAATATGGGCTTGGACATATGTAGATAAATCTGCTCCAGCTGAAATAAAAGATGCCTTTCGACTAGCTACTATGAGAAACTTCAGTCCGGCGGGTTCATTCGAACAAGATGACATGGACAATTGGCAGGAATGTACTCAAACTTCCAAGGGTTTTGTAGCTCGCAAATATCCAACCAATATCCAAATGGGACTAGGTCACGATGAATATGATCCGGAACTTAACGCATGGTCCAGTGACTTCCGAATGAGCGAATCGAACCACAGGCATTTCTATAACCGCTGGTCAAAAATGATAACTGGGCAAAACTGGGATATGCTTCAGGATTGAACACAGAAAAGAATACGTCAGGCACCCACCCCTGCAGTGGGATACATTTGCAAACCAGCTTGGCGTTCCACATATCCTATATTGTTTATATTAGAGGGATAAAATGACCATAGATGTTAGCGGGTTAGTTGACGCTGAAAATGGGCTGATAAGTCGGCGTATCTTTGTCGAAGATGAGATTTATCAGCAGGAACTGGAGAATATCTTTGCCAGATGCTGGCTGTTCCTCTGTCATGAATCTCAGATCCCTTCACCAGGAGACTTCTTCTCTACCTACATGGGTGAGGATCCTGTTTTAGTTACCCGGGATCGCCAGGGTAAAATTAACGCTTTCCTGAATGTCTGTCGTCACAGGGGTAACCGAATCTGTCGCGCTGACACCGGTAACGCTTCATCTTTCACGTGTGCCTATCACGGCTGGGCATATTCTATCGATGGCAAGCTTGTTTCAGTCCCCAACTTCGAAGACGCCTACCACGGTGAACTCGATCGTAGCCAGTGGGGCCTAGTCCCTGTAGCACAGATCGGTAGCTACAAGGGACTCATTTTCGCTACTTTTGACCCCGATGCTCCTTCCCTGGACGAATACCTCGGTGAAACTAAATGGTACCTGGACGTGTTTTTTGACAGGAGAGAGGGCGGTGTAGAAGTCATTGGCGGTATGCACAAGTGGATAGTACCTTGTAACTGGAAGCTTCCGGCTGAGAATTTCGCCGGGGATGCGTATCACGCAGGCTGGAACCATATATCGGCTGTGACTTCAGGGTTCAGCAATGCCACAGGAGCCCTAAAAGACGCTCCCGGCTGGTTGCTCTCACCTGGCAACGGACATGGAATCGTTGCCACAGGTCCTAACATTTTCCCAGATCCACCAGTAAGCGCCATATTGGATTACGAGAGGAAAATTCGCCCCGAAGTCCTACAACGTCTAGGACCTCGATTAGAGCAGGTGACTCCACAGGTAGGTACTATTTTCCCGAATTTTTCGATGATCAGGGGTACATCCAGATCGCTACGCATCTGGCAACCTCACGGCCCAAATGAAATAGAGGTTTGGGCTGGAATATTTGTAGATTCAGCCGCCCCACAGGAAATAAAAGATTCGTTTAGGATCTGGGGGCTCAGAAGTTTTGGTCCTGGTGGGACGCTGGAACAAGACGATATAGACAATTGGCAGGAATGCACCACCACTGGAAGAGGGGTGGTCTCTCGAAAGTATCCTTTGAATATGCAGATGGGCCTGGGTTACGACAGCTATGATGATGACCTGAAAGCATGGTCAAGTAACGCCCGATTTAGTGATAGCAACCATAGACGATTTTATGGAAGATGGGCTGATCTAATGGCCCCTAAAAGCTGGCCAGAACTTCAGGAAAGTGGGACGTATAACGTTAAGGTGTGATGAATAACGAACAACTGATAAGCGAAATCGAACAGTTCCTATTTCAAGAAGCTCGCCTACTAGACAACAAACAGTTTAGGGAATGGATTGAGTTGTTCACTGACGACGCAAGATATTGGATGCCAGTCCGATCTAACAAATATCCAAAGAATAGTAAGGCTATCTCCATACTAGACGGAAGCCGGTATGAAGAAGATGAGCTATCCAAAGAAGGCGAACTAGCTATTCTTGATGAGACAAAAGAAACTCTATCGATGCGAATCACACGTTTAGAGACCGGTATGGCCTGGGCAGAAGACCCACCGTCCAGAACACGCCACATGATATCAAACGTTGAAGTTGAAGAACTGATAGAAGAGACAGAATTGAAAGTGTATTCCAATTTCCTCGTATACAGGAACCGAGGAGAACGGGAGCAGGACTTTTTTGTAGGCTCAAGAGAAGACACGATCCGCAAAACAGACGGTCAGTGGAAAATAGCTTACCGGAAGGTAGTCCTTGATCAAAATGTTTTACTGGCAAAAAACGTCAGCATATTTTTCTGAAGTGCTTTAAGTCACAATAAGCATATTGACACGCTCCCGAATCTCCTTCTGAACAACGAGAAGTGGATACCAACGTAAATAGGGCCAGCATCATAGTACGACGAGGTGAGACATGGCGACCAAGAAAGGAAAGGGAATCTATCTGGTATGGGCGGACGTCCCAGCAGATATGGAAGACGATTTCAACATGTGGTACAACGAAGAACATTTGGCAGAACTATTGGCCATTCGAGGTGTTCTAAGTGCGGCACGGTACGTGTCAGTAAGCGGCACCCCCAAATATTTGTCGGCATATGAATTGGCAAGCGCTGAAGTGAGAGATACACCTGAGTACAAAAAACATCTAATAGAACCTACGGAATGGTCAAAGAAGATCAACCTTGGTTCCAGGGCAACAAGAATCATACAAAACAATTACACTCAGATTTTCCCTCAAGAAGTAGACTCCGAAGTCGCAGCAAGCGGGATGGCCCCCTTCCTTCAGATCGGACGACTCAGCATCACCAAAGATCAGGAGAAAGAATTCAACGAGTTCTACAACACCGTCTACGCCCCTAATTATGCACAAGTGCCGGGGTGCATAAGATTCCGACGATATACATTACACGAAGGACCCGGACCGAAATATGCGACCGTGTACGAGTTAGAAAACGAAAGAGTATCCCAGATACCCGAATGGTTTGAAGCGCGTGCAAAGTCAGGCGGATACCTAGGTGATATATTCCCCGGTATGGGTCATGATGATGGTTCTCCGGGAGTCTACAAGAAAATATTTGAACTATAGGTTAACAATCTATTTACGTGCACTTACGCTCTCATCTTCCTAGAATCCCATGCTAGATTGTAATGAGATCACTAGTGTCTCCTGACAAGATTAGTAGAAGTGCACGTACAGTGGGGTATAAAATTAAATCGTGCCGAAGTGGCGGAATGGTAGACGCGCCGGTCTCAAAAACCGGTGGGGGTGACCCCGTGTCAGTTCGACTCTGACCTTCGGCACCACTTATCTCTGTGTGACACTGGATTATAGGATTCCTTTTCCAAGTCTTCAATCGTTAACATGTTTTGGATCATGCTAGTGAACGATTGCAGACTCAAAGCGTGCAACGTAAGCATTACATCCTCCAGTTTGTAGGTTATGGCGTCGGCGCTTAAGCGCAGAAAGTAAGTGATGACCTAGACGCTAGATATAGAGCGCACTCAGAATACAACGCGTCTAGACAATAGAATCCCATCAGCCTCCACTCGTTAGATATGGATGCACCTAGTGACTAACAGAAATAGTTCCAACGGCCGTAACGCTATCATTTCGTGGGCTTTATATGATCTGGCTAACACAATCTTTTTTCTGAACATTGTGTCCATTCATTTTGGCGTATGGGTGGTGAATGATATGGGTGCTAGTGACTCTATTTATGGATACGCCAATATAGCTTCAATGCTACTAGTCATCGGTACTGCAACAATGCTAGGTGCTGTATCTGATCACTCTGGCCGTCGGATCCCTTTTTTGATGACTACTACTTTTTGTTGCGTATTTTTGACTATGTTGTTAGGCGTAGGTGGTCTTTTCACATCCCTGGTTATATTTGTAGGCGCCAACTACATGTTCCAGTCGGGCCTTATATTTTATGACGCTCTACTCCCAACCGTGGCACCAAAACAGGATCGCGGGAAAATCGGGAGCTTTGGCGTAGGTGTAGGATACATCGGCTCCCTGATAGGAGCTGGCACGGGAATCTTACTAATAGACTCTATCGGCCACACGGGAATGTTTAAAGTCTCTGCTCTGCTGTTCCTAGTTTTTTCGATTCCATGTTTTATCTTTATAAAGGAATGTGGTTCGAAGGATTTAGGGTTTAGATACAAAGTCATAAGTGGTTCTATCACCCAGTTGGTCAAAACACTGGCCAAGACGAGAGAATATCCGGGATTATCCCGTTTCTTATTCGGTCGGGTATTCTACGCTGACGTAGTCAATACTTTGATCATATTTATTGGTATCTACGTTACCAACGAGCTAGGTTTCACAAACGCTGAACTCCAGCTTGTTTTGTTGGTGGCCATTATTTCATCCATCCTAGGGGCATTCATCTGGGCGTTTGTAGTGGATTCACTAGGCCCTAAAAGAACCCTAAACCTAGTTTTGTACCTATGGGTCATTGTACTTGGAGGACTAGCTGCCGTCCCCCTTTTAAGTCTCGACAGTAGCATCCTGTGGGTCAGTGCTTCTTTGGCTGGCATCGCCATGGGCGGCATATGGTGTGCAGATCGGCCTTACCTGTTGCGCCTAGTACCACCGGAACACGTCGGTGAATTCTTTGGTATTTATAGTATAGTAGGCCGCTTTGCAAGCGTCATCGGCCCTCTTGTGTGGATTATGGTTGCTGATACTCTAGGTCTTGGTAGGCCAATCGCAGTGTTGACTTTGGTTATCTTCATAATGATCTCCTATGTGATTCTCCAAGGGGTCGACGACAAACCACGCATATGGACCTTGAATTCATCAAACACTCAGTAATCTAGGTCATCCTGGTTGCTGCTCTCTTTTCAGCAGCGACATATTATTAGGGATGCCGACGATTGTGAAACGAGGGCATTCGCATCAATAAAAACACCTAGGATCAGGTTGGCATAGTAGGTACAATAGGAACATATCGCCCTTATAGGTACTGCTGATACTGCGTGCATGCTCGTTGGCATTAATGCCTCACCGGTTGAAGCGACAGAGCCCTATATTCATATGCTCTTAAGGAATCTCAGATTTAGTGAGTGCGCTTTCGCAACGTGCATATACCTAATAGAGTCTTACTCGTCTCCCTAATCGTTGGGTTCTGCCTGTTTGGAGACTCCCTTCTGTACGCTGTTCTTCCTGCAAATGTCCCTTCTTTTGGTCTAAAGATCGGGCTGATAGGCATAATCCTCAGTGCAAATCGGTACGTTCGTCTGTTCTCCAACAGCTGGGCCGCCTGGGTATACAATCGTATTGGACTTAAGCTCCCTTTGACTATGGCAGTGGTGGGTACGGTCATATCCACAGCCATATACGGTATAAGCAAAGGGCTCTGGCCTTTACTGTTGGCTCGAATGCTGTGGGGTATTTGCTTCTCGTTCCTCCGCCTGGGTGGCTATCTAACCGTCCTAGATGATAGCGCAGACAAAAACCGAGGTCTGTTGATAGGATTCTTCAATTCCACTTGGCGCACTGGCAGCCTGCTAAGTGTTGTATTTGGCAGCATACTCACAGACATCATCGGTCTTCAAACAACTTTCCTTCTATTTGCCGCCGCTTCCGCCTTCGGATTGCTGCTGATACCTATGCTAGCGAAAGTTCGAGCCACATCATCTGTGTCATGTGACAATGATGTGGTCCAGCGATTGTCAACACTTCCTATCACCATGTCTGCCGAAACCAGGTGGGTGAGATTATTCTGGAAACTCACGGTGTCAGACTTGCCCTATGAGAGCCACACCATAAGGCTCCCACTTCTTATTGTAGGATTAGCTAAATTCGCCAACAGTTTCGCCATACAAGGACTACTAGTCGCAACCTTAGGATTCTACTTGAGGAGTCAAATTGGCGACGAAACCCAGCTTAGTGGAATCACTCTAGGAGTTACTACCGTCACAGGGATCTTGTTAGGCTGCTATTTTTTTACGGAGCTGATGGCAGTCGTTCTGGGACACATGTCTGATCGACTAGGGAGACATTTCTTAATATACATCGCTTCGCCAGCCATTGTAGCTTTATTGCTCTTAATCTCCTTTTCGCCCATACAGGCAATCTCCATTGCCGCCCTGCCTCTCTTGTTCCTGGCCGGTACAGCGGTATCGATTACCCTAGATGCTTCCGTCGGAGATCTCGCATCACGTCAGCACAGAGCTCAAGTGCTAGGCAGGTATACGACCTGGTCCGATCTAGGGTCTGCTAGTGGACCTCTGGTGGGATTCGTCGCTGTGTCATCTGTCGGTCTAGCCGCTCTCTATTCTGGAACTGCCTTTTTGTTGACCGCGATTTTGGCAATTTACACATATGTAATGACATACTCCACAAATAGGGCCAACGATCACTGATACAATCGTATTAGGAACTTCATGACACGCGACATCTACGTCAAATTGTCGTCCGGTAACCTTCCCAACTCATCATTGGATCGTACCCGCCTTATCGCTATTAGGAACGCGTACAGATAATATGATTATATAATAACCCCACTCTAACCCAGCAGGTTTTTATGATAAACCATCAACCCGATTTTCTGATGATCTACACATCCAAAACCGGCCGAATTGGCGGGATGGTAGAAGCGATAGAGCGTGGGATCCTCGCGGGTGGATCTCGAGTCATGATTAGAACCGTTGAAGAAGTTAGTTGGAGTGACATGCTGGCGGCAAAAGGTATCATTGTCGGGACTCCGGTGCGTTTTGGTGACATTGATTGGCAGATCAAAAAATTGTTCGATGTCACATCCACACAGGGTTATCCAGGTCCGCTATCGGGTAAGGTAGGCGGTGCCTTCACCAGTGGAAGCAGACCGGGGAGTGGTGCAGAACTGACCCTGCTCAGTATGCTCCACATATTGCTGAACCATGGTATGGTGATACAAGGAAACGCACATTCATCTCACTACGGGCCGGTTGCGTTAAACGAATCATCGCCGGATGAAGTCGCGTCAGTTTGCAACGCCTGGGGACTGCATTGGGCAGGTCTAGTGCAAAGGCTACATCGTAACCATCAATAACGGTAAGTAAGCGGTATCGCCCCGAATTGCCTACATTTCCCAAGTAGGGATCGGAGTTGCCAAAGAGCGGCAGTTTAGAGGATAGGAGTAGAACATGTATCGAATCAAACCATTGCCGCCTGAACAAGCTACGCCCCAAGTTCAGGAGTGGTATAAGAATGACATTGATAGTTTCGGCGTCATACAGGGTGCTAGTGCTATATATAGCTATAGGCCCGCAGTATTAACAGGCTTCCGTCAGCTGATCAACTCAGTAGACAAGGACAGTGGATTGACCGACAACATAAAATGGTTGTCTGATGTAAAAACAGCATCAATGGTCGGTTGTCCTACTTGAATAGACCATAAGGCTAGCGGAGCTAGTCGTTCAGGTATATCACACGAAAAATTAGTTGCTGTTTTTGACTTTCGGAATAGTGACTTGTTCACCGAAAACGAACAAGCCGCGTTAAAATTAACGGAAGCTATGACTAAAACGCCACCTGAAGTAACTGATGATCTCTACAAGTTAGTAAGGGAATTCTTTTCCGAAGGTGAAATTGTAGAATTAGCGGCACGTATCGGCATAGAAAATTTCAGGAGCAGAGTTAATCGATGCTTTGGCGTACAGGCAACCAACGTTTATTCACAACTAGGAGATTTGTTAAAGCGAGTCGGGTAATATTTTGGTTAAGAATCGAACCTGACGAGTTCCCTTACTATGACTCTGGTTTCGGTTAACTGGAATCATTAATTCATATAGTGTCCGACGCAAAGCTATAATTTAGCTTCTTATCTCACTCCTCATCGTTTTGATGTTTGCGGATGAGATGCTGAAGTGCACGGCCGTGGACTTCCTACATAAAACCTAGCTGACTTGTGAAGGTTAGTGATAACATGAAAACGGTGGTAAACAGATGGGAGCGAATTCAAAATTCTTGAGGATGACTCCGTGTCGATTCGATTATGAACTCCAGAACTACTTTGTAATCACAAAACATGCAAGAAACTGTAGTTCTAACTAACGCCAACATCATAGATTGCACGGGTCGCGATCCCATTACCAACGGAACCGTAGTGATAGAGAACGGAGTCATACGATCGGTTGGACCCATGCGTCAGATCCCGAC
>VEXF01000030.1 GCA_009391275.1 SAR202 cluster bacterium AD-804-J14_MRT_500m
AATAGTGACTATACGGCCATAAAATCATAGCGGATCCGGGATTTTCGCAATGTTCTTAATGTATACTAGAGCCTCTTTAATTCGCCGGATCGGCGACTGTGACCTGAATATAATTATCCCCATTTGGTACGATTTAAAATCCCACGAAATTACACTGATTTTTACCCAGCACTGAAATTAGGAGTATTCTTTTGACCAGCAAGCCAGACAACGAGAATCCTTCCAAGCAACCAGATTCCTCTCCATTGGATCCTCCTGAATTAAATCCACAATTTATAGGCGCATTAGAAGAATTGATCTCTGTTTCTAAGGTCGGGCACAGGCCTGATAGCGATTGGTTTAATCCAAATGAAACATGGCTTATTAATCAAATGCGGGTATTTCAAGACATGTCCCCTGCTGATCAATCGCAAATCCTGGAAGAAGCAATTCAAATATCTGATCAAGGTTTGAAGGCAAATGCCGAGGGTAAAGCGGCTCAGAGAGCTTGGGCAGATGCAATTATCCGATTAGATAATGGAGGCATCGCGGCTTACAGCCAGCTAGGAGTAGCAAGGCGTCCAGATCTGACTCAGTACTTAATCGATGGCTTCACACGTAATCGTGACTCTCTAGCATTTGAAGCAAATAATCAAAAATTATTTGCAGAGGTTTTACCGTATATTACCCGATTAATGAAAAAGTGTTTCAAATCAGGAGATTTTATTGTTCAATCTGATCGCCGTATAGGTGATGTGCCTAGTCGAGCATTCCATGCCCGGCAGCTGTTGTTTGGAACCCAATATTCTCATTTACCGTATATGTGGCGTCAGCTCACCTTTGATCTTCCTGAATCCGAACGATCAGATGTGCCAGACATTCTGGAAGTTTCAGTTCCTAAATGGTTGGATGACTTGGGCCTTCCAGACGATTTGAAACGGCGCATTAGGGAGGTCGGTGTTACCCAGTTAGTTTTTAAAGCTCCGACAAAAGGTATCTCACTCCACTTGGGCTTTGATTACATGGGTGAACATAAAATGGGACCGTTGTCGATAGCAATGTTTAAGGTGAAACAAGCTCGTGGTCTGGCCGTCCAAGCGGCTCTTAGCATCGCAAGAACACGTGCCATAGATGGAATATTATCGAACTCAGCAGTAGTCACGACTGGTCCATCGCTGCATGGTAAAAGTACCTTAACTATCATGATCGAATTAGCTAACAGCGAGTTATCCAACAAGTTAGGATTGGCCCCGTTCGATGGAGAAGGCGTGTATCCCATGAATGACGATATAGTTCTTGTCCAGGCATTAGAAACTCCGACAGAAATAGTAAAAAACGGAAAGAACGTTCGTATCACCCACGGGATCGATGGTACTGAAAATAGTCTTTATGCCGTTCCATTCGGCCTAACAAGAGAAGATGATCCAATTACATATGATGTCCTAAGAGGTACTGATGACTGCCCTAATTCCCAAGAAACGTTGGAGAATGTAGTTGTAAATCCACAAACTGGAAAACCTGATTATTCTCAAAATCCAGTTCGGAATATGCGAATGATTTTAGATAGAGCCCGACTCTTGGAACGAAAAGGGGTAGAACATCTATTAGAAATAATAACTGACGGAGGCCTATCCAGTTCCGTCCATGTCCCTATGGAGGCAATGGATAGAATATTGTGGCAAGGAGTGATGCGACAAAATACCATAATACCTCCGGTCATACGACTCAACGCTACCCAATATATACGAGCCCTCATGTTTGGTGAGGCCGTCCAAACTGGGGCAGCCGTCGGTGCCATCGGACGTCCGTACGTGGAATATTTCTCTGACCCGTTCATAATTGGTTTGGAAGATGATAATGCTAATGGGTTGTTCGAAATATTGAATGCTATGGAACAAGGTGGGATGTCACAGGAGTTCTACATGTTCAATACTGGTGGAATAGGGGCGCAATCGAACCAGGAAGCAAGTGGAAATAGTTACGTTAAAATTCCCAGAGAATTAACTCTGATGCTCCAAGAAGGGATTTTACGAAAATCCACTAAATTTGAGTATGATCCAATTATTGGGGTGGATGTTGCGGTTGCGTTAGTTGATTCGCAAGGTCATGAAATTATCGATTTACGAGAATCTTGGCTTCCAAGTAAAATCTACGGCAACGACGATTATTCCAATAGGGTCCTTCAACTAAAGCGGAAACGGTATTTTGGTGAGGACATTAACGATCGAGCTGGCATTCTCCGATACACCAAGGTGCTCAATGAGATCTATGAACTATCAGACATACCAAGCCCATCGAATGAGAGAGAATTAGCGTGGCTGTTGTCATTTTGTTGGAGTGTAGATCAAGCTTATGAGACTATCGTAGAATTGTCACAGCATTTAGCAGAAGGACATAAACCCGAGTTTAACATCAGGCAAGAAATGCAACGCTTAGCTAATGAAGCTTTCTCGAACGGGGTTAGACTAGACTCATCTGGAATTCAAGCCTTAAATTCAATGGACATGGTGGCCCAAATTTAAAGTGTGCTCCGCCGTTGCTATGTTACTTAGGCTTCAACCCTCTCGATACTATAGTTGAACGTACCTCTTGGGGCGGCGATTTCCACCTGATCCCCTTCTAAGCGATTCAATAGTGCTTTCCCAACAGGTGATTCACTGGAAAGTTTTCTTTGCGCAGGATTCGATTCCCTTGGATGAACCAATCGATAGATGATTTCGCGTCCGCTGGCAATATCTTTTAGAGTCACTTTTTTGCCGATAGTTACGTGTGGTGCCGCGGCAGACCCATCTTCCCCGGCTATGACAGCAGAATTTAGTGTCTGTTCTAATTCCTTAATCATGGACTCAACCAGGCCCTGACGTTCTTTCGCTGCATCTAACGGAGCGTTTTCTTTAAAATCTTTGTCCTCCATAGCTCTGCCTATGTCTTTGACTATGCCGACCCTCTCCCCTTTTAAAGTGGCTAATTTCGTTGTTAGAAGGTCGTAGCCTTCCCGCGTGAGTTGTGCGCGTTCAATCTTGTTTTGGTCAGAAAGTTTACGTGACCTACCTTTTCCTTTTGGGACGCGTAGATGCGGAGCTAGGTTACGTGTCACTAGCTCTTTTTTCTTTAAAAACGAGAGGAATGCCTTGACTGGTTCCAATTTGCTTACTGCGTCACCCCCTCGCAGGCCCACCCATTCTGCGTATGACGCAACTGCCTGTGGGGTCAAGCTGGTTACAAGGCCATTTCGCCCATACCATTGAACGAACCGATTTAGATCAATCGAAATTCCTTGTCGTTGGTTAGCCTTTAGTCCAGTTACGTAAAGTGTATATGCTTCTATGAGGGGTAGGTTGGCGTTCAGCGTCACAAAGCACGTCTCCTTATGGTGGAAATCTTTTGTTATTCTAGGATACCAATTGAGGGCGTAGGAAGCAAAGAAATTTGGTGAGTGACCTCAGTAATTATCGATAACCTCCAGATAATTTTGCTACATATAATATTCCTTAACCATTAGCAAACACGTTTTAATAGCGGGTGATTCGGCAGTTGGGAAAATTGAGAAAAATTGGTTTTTCATCTTTTGAATATTAGTAATCAAGTTGCTATTACGTTAGAATATGCTCACATGCATATAGTTGCCCTTACCCCTAGTTTCACCGGTACATCTAGTCCTATATTTGTAGATTTTGGCATCGAACCGATCAAGGTTTTGCACGCAACCCGGACTCAGGCGTGCAACCCATTATTAATATTGGGTAAGGCGTGTGGTGTATTTATATCGTCAGATCCGCACACTTCGACCCACGAGTTTACACCTTGGCATAAGGTGCACTTGCAATTAATAAATTATGCTCTCGAAAAGGATTTACCGATTCTGGCAAGTGGATCAGGAATGCAATTGATCAACCAAGCCTTTGGCGGACAAGAACCAAAATCAATTCCAGGGCATACGCTTGAAGAGACCGACAAAATTCTTAAACCTACAACTCATACCATTTATTTATCACCGGGCAGTAAATCCGCCGCGGTGCTTGGGGTAGGGGGGTTTTTTAAAGTCAACAGTAACCATAGGTATGGGATTGGTGAAATTGAGCGATCTCCTGATTTGTTGGCCTCAGCTTACTCAGTTGAAGATGGCATAGTTGAGGGGCTGGAAAGCACTCAACATTCATGGGTAATTGGATTTCAGACCAATCTAGAGGTTCTGGAAGGATCACCAACGATTTTCAAAAACTTGTTTCTTGGGTTCATAGACCGAGCTAAAGCGACACAAATAGCCCAGTAATTTTGCCAAGAAACCTTTGATCCGGCAAAAACAACAAATTGTTTAAACCTACACAGCAGTTACAAGGTAGATTTAGGCTTAGACTTGCTAAAATGATTAAGAATGCGAATACACACTGGAATAAGAACTGAATTTCGACAACGGCGATCGATGAAGGGAGCAACGAATGATAACAACTCCGGATGAACGGACTCATCCTATCCGTATTGAAGAGGAGATGCGAACATCCTACCTTAAGTACGCCATGAGTGTTATTGTTTCACGCGCGTTACCAGATGTTCGTGATGGTTTGAAGCCCGTACAAAGGCGCATTCTATATGCGATGCATGAACTCAGTTTAGGACCGAATAGCCAACATAAGAAATGTGCCAGGATTGTTGGGGAAGTATTAGGTAAATATCATCCCCATGGTGACAGCTCGGTATACGACGCTCTTGTTAGGATGGGACAGGATTTTTCTTTACGGTACCCTTTAATCGACGGGCAAGGCAACTTCGGATCTATAGATGACGACCCACCTGCAGCCATGCGTTATACGGAGGCGAAACTGGCGCGCATTGCCCAAGAGAGCTTAGCCGACATTGAACTCGATACGGTTGATTTTTCCCTGAATTTCGACGATTCCCTAAAAGAACCGAAAGTTCTTCCGTCCCGGCAACCAAACCTCTTGATTAATGGTGCGTCCGGAATTGCCGTCGGGATGGCCACGAACATTCCTCCTCATAATCTAGGTGAGATAAGCGATGCGATATGCTACATAATAGATCATCCTGATGCATACATCGACGATTTATTAAATATAATTAAAGGACCTGATTTTCCTACTAAAGGGATCGCATTGGTAGGGAAAAACAAAGAGTTCCTACGTCAAATTTATACAACAGGTCACGGCCGAGTAATTATGAGAGCCAAGGCCGAGATTGAAGAAAGCAATGGTAATCGCTTCCAAATAGTTATATCGGAATTACCCTACCAGCTAAATAAAGCCAGTTTGGTAGCTCGGATTGCCCAAATGGTCCGAGATAAAAAACTTGAAGGGATCTCAGATATACGGGATGAATCAGATCGCAAAGGGATGCGCGTAGTCATAGAGTTAAAACGTGATGCTCGGGCTCAGATGGTCCTGAATAGTCTCTATAAACACACCAGCATGCAGTCATCCTTTAGCGTGACCAATCTCGCGCTGGTAGACGGCCAACCACAAATTCTAACATTGAAGCGATCTCTTCAATTGTTTGTAGAACATCGCCAAATTGTCATAACGAGGCGCTCCGAATTCTTACTACAACGTGCCAAAGATCGAGCGCATATCTTAGAAGGCTTAAGAAAAGCTATTGAGTTGCTGGACTTAGTAATCAAATTAATTAGGGCGGCTAAAGACGTTGAAACAGCTAAAATAAACTTAATCAAACAACTGGAACTCACAGAAATACAAGCACAGGCAATTCTTGATATGCAGCTTAGGCGACTGGCTGCTCTTGAACGCCAAAAACTAGATGATGAATACCAGGTGATCCTAAATACCATAAAGGAGTTAGAAGAGCTCCTTGGAGATCCATCAAAACTATTGACCGTCATAAAAGAAGAGACTCAGAAACTCAAGAAAGACTATAGTAGTCCAAGGCTAACCCGTATTATTTTAGATGAACCAAAAGCTTTTAACCCAGAAGATGATGTTCAACATCAAGACGTAGTTATCACGATTAGCGGTCGGGACTATATTAAACGTATTCCAATGACAACTTACCGATCGCAATTGAGAGGCGGGAGGGGTGTGAAAGGTATGACTACTCGCGAGGACGACGCGGCCCGTCACCTACTGACTGCCGATACCCATGACGTCCTTCTTCTTTTTACTAATCGCGGAAGAGTATACACCCTCAGAGCATTTCAAATCGCGGAAGCATCTTCGAGAACCAGCCGCGGTACATCGTTAGTTAACTTAGTTAATCTAGCTCCAGGGGAACGAATCAGCGCTGTATTGCCTACGCCGAAGCTAGATATGGCTGGAAAACTTGTACTAGGCACACGAAATGGATCAGTGAAAGCCCTGCGCCTGAAAGACCTGGCTAACATGAGAAGCAATGGTTTGATCGTAATGGCTTTAAAGACTAACGATGAATTGGTCTCAGTACGTACAATACAAGGCAAAGACGATGTAATTATTGTAACGCGCAATGGGAAATCCATTAGATTTCCTTGTTCTCAGGTGCCGGTACGAACTAGGCCGGCAGGAGGAGTCAAAGGGATCAAACTATTAGACAGTGACTACGTCATCGGCATGGAAATCATGAATGCCGAAGATAAAATACTCGTCATATCCGAAGGTGGGTATGGAAAGCTCATGTCCTTAGCCAAATATCCTAGACAACGTCGGAATGGGCAAGGGGTTATATCATTCCCTATCACCCGCAAAAGCGGTCCACTTTCGGACGCACGACTAGTGACCGTCGGAGTCGAAAACGAGGTAATGTTGGTCTCATCTCAGAGTAAAGTCTATCGTACCGGGCTCCAAGGTATCCCGACGCAAGGACGTACCGCTGGCGGTGTCATATTGTGGCGGCCTGGCGGAAGTGACCGAGTGGCTTCTATTTCTTGTTTTCAGGACAGTCCAAAGCTACCTGAATAAAAATAAGGGCAGCGCGAGTCACACATTGCTGGTTGTAATTAACTAGAACTTAATACGGAAGCTTAAGGATTTGAATTACGGCTGATCGCTATCCATAGTGACTAACCATTTGCTTTCGAAAAAAAGCAGAGGCTTTCCAGGATTGCCTTCGACAATTTCATCAACCTCGGCTATATATATGGTGTGATCCCCATAGGCCTCTGATCCCACCACACGGCATCCTAATGACGTTAATGCCCCCCCGATCATCGGAAAACCTTGTTTACTTACTCGATGGTCATAGTGCACATCATCATGACGATCTTCTGGTTTTCTTGCGAAATATGCCCCGATATCCTTTTGCGTCTCTCTAAGTATATTAACCCCAAATTGCTTCCGTGATTCTACAAATTGATAAGTGTTAGCACGGTGGTCTACACACACCAGTATGGTCGGGGGGTCCAAACAGACCGAAGTGAATGCGTTAGCTGTCATTCCATGAACATTCCCGTCGTTATCCAGTGTAGTAATAACTGTAACACCTGTAGCAAATCTTGACATATTATTACGAAAAATGTCTTTGGTTACCAATTAATCACCTGTCTGTTTAGTTGATGTAATTATATTGCATCTGTGATTTGGGTCTCAACTACACTCAGCCATTCAAATTTTAGGAAACAGCCGAATTATAAAACTAGGAGCCCACCAATTCCATCGATCCATGATCCGCATTAAAGCTGGAACCAGCAAAGTTCTTACAATTGTTGCATCTAGAAACACTGCTATTGCCGTTCCCACCGCTAATGCTTTAATAATTACAATATCACTGCTGGCAAAAGATACTGCGACTAGGACTAATATTAATGCGGCATTAGTGATAAGTGGCCCGGTATCCTGCATACCTCGTGCTACGCTCACCGCGTTATCTTGTGTTGCTTGATAAAATTCTTTGATACGACTTAAAAGAAATATTTCATAATCCATGCTCAGCCCAAATATGATCGCGAACAGCAAAATTGGTACAGTCGCTTCGGTAACACCTTCCGACGTGAATTGAAAGATATTTTGTAGATGTCCTTCTTGAAAAATATAGACCAGCGCTCCATAGCTGGCGAAAATACTCATCATGTTTAGTATTACAGCTTTGAAAGGCAATATTACCGAACGAAACAAAACAAATAGCGCGAAGTATACTGTGGCTATTACAAAACCTACCGCCTTTGGAAAATCTTTATACATAGCGTCAACGGAATCCATTAGATCAGCTGTCGCTCCTGTAACAAGTAACTGGAAATTTGGATCCAAATTAAGGTTTCTGATATCCTGGACTAGGTCTTTTGATCGATGGTCTAATGGGTCGTAGTGACTGAATACCCTGATCATTGTGGTGTCAGTTCCCGCGTAATTCTGTTTGATTGTCTGAAATGATTTATCTGGACTAAGAATACTTTCAACCCTTTTTACTGTATGGTGATTCTCTAAATTTTTAACTATTTCCGCGAAGCTCAAAATGTTGGTTTGAGATGTAGGGTTACCATCGAACTGTGCAGCTATAACTACCGGAGTTAATTCGCCAATTCCTATTTCTTGCGATACTACATCCCAACCTTGGCGAGAGGGTGCATCTACAGGGAGCATAGACGCCCAAGGAGATCCTAGGTTGATATTCAAAAACGGTATGCCCAACACGACAAGTAAGCAAATGATTGGTACGGCGACCCAGATAGGTCGCCTCATAACCAACGTCGTCAGGACCTTCCAATATCTGGACGATAGGGTTGGTTGGTCTCGTCCTGAAACAGACTTGAATCGTCCGCTTACAATGCATAAGACAGCGGGAACCAAAGTCATTGATACTATCAATGACGTCGATATTACTAGCACTCCCCCTATACCTAATGATCTCAACATCATTAAATCGAACAATACTAACGATCCCAATCCCAAAATCGATGTTAGGCCAGAAAAAATAATCACTTCCCCAGCTGTTCCAATAGTTTGGGCGATTGCTTCTTCACCGCTACAAAGTTTTAATTTGTCTCTGTATCTACTTACTATGAGCAACGAATAATCAATCGCCACTCCGAGCCCTAAGAATGACACAAGGTTTAATGCAAAGATCGACACACCGGTGTGTTGAGCAACGAAATATAAAATTGCTAAAGAACAAGTGACACTGACAACACCCATTGCTACTGGGACCGCGGCAGGAACTAGCCCTCTAAAAACGAATATCAAGGCAGTTAAAACCAATGGTATCGCTATGATCTCTCCCCGGCGTAGATCATTTTCAGATGCGTTATTGATGTCAGAAAAAATAGGTACTCCACCGGTGATCCAGATATCTAACAGATCAGATTGTATAAAGTTTTCTATTTTTGGAACCGATTGAATAGCCTCATCTATAGTTCCTCTCATTGATACAACCGCGTATACGGTCCTACGATCGGGGGAGATCATTTCGTTAGTCCCACCGTCATAGAACGTATCCATGCGTATTATTTCAGGAAGTTTGTTTAACGGGGCCATGACTGATTCCATTTCGTGTATGTATCGTGGATCATCTATAGTCATATCCAAGCTTGAAAAAACAATGATGAATCCCGATTCAGTGATATTTAATTTGTCTGCCAGTAGTTTCAGAGCTTGTCGAGATTCGGTGTCCATATCGCCGAAACCGGATTGTAATAGCGAAGGTACTTTCAGCGCGAAATTCAATGATAAAACGAACAAACCAGCCCAGACGACTATGATTACCCAACGAAGCCGGTACGTTAACTGTCCAATCCGATATAACAATGTTTATTCACCCCGACAGTTGGATTTCATAATATGATTGCCCCGTTCTCCATAAATACAACGTTGTACTCAATATCGTTAGATTGATATTATCAATAAACGCCTAAGGAAATTGACTGGAAGGTCTTTTGTTTTTTTCATTGTGTCCAGTAGTTAAAAAAATGGGAGTTAACAAGGAGAGCATCCTGTGGAACTAATACGAAGTCTCCAATTTGTTCCTGGTAACCGCCGCGATATGTTGGAAAAAGCCCGAACTTTTAACGCCGATGTCTTGGTAGTTGACTTAGAGGATTCCGTCCCTATTGACCAGAAATTCGCTGCCAGGACTTTGGTTGCTGAAATCGCACCTTCGCTATCTGAGAACAAACAAAAAGTTGCTGTTAGGTTGAATTCACTAGACACAGGACTAACTTCAATTGAAATAGATACCATCATTGGGTTCCATATTTTTGCGATAAGCATCGGGAAAATTAATTCACCATGGCACATTCAACAATGTGACTTTTTATTAAACGCGGCTGAAAATAGGCTCGGCATTCCTATTGGTTCAGTGAAAATTATTCCTTGGATCGAAAGCGCGTCAGCTATATTAGAAGCCAAACAGATCAGCCTTGCCTCCCCACGCGTTATCGCATTGGCATTCGGCGCAGAAGATTACACCTATGATATGGGAGTCCAGAGGACTGATTTGGGAGACGAGATGAAATTCGCCAGGTCACTGGTACCCTTAGCCGCGCGAGCAGCTGGAATCGTTGCATTAGACACACCTTATGTACAATTTAAGGATCATAAAGGATTGACTCGTGAAACTAGAGAAGCAGTTACTTTGGGATACAAAGGCAAATTTTCTATCCACCCTGGCCAACTGGATACGATTAACCAAATTTTCAGTCCGACTCAAATAGATATCGACTACGCCAAACGAGTCGTAAATGAATGGGAAATAGCTGAGGCGCAAGGCAAAGGATCGCTGAGCATAGACAACCGTATGATTGATATCCCAGTAGTGAAACGAGCCAAGGCATTGCTGGGGATTGTGGATCAAATCAAATGGCGGTGCGGATCTTCACAAAACCATACCGAGTCATTATGAAATCCAAGAAATCAGATTTGATATTTCTGGAAGGTATGCGTTTCTACGCATTTCACGGTAATAACGTGGAAGAGCGAACCTCGGGACAACCGTTTGTAGTTGATCTGGAGGCCAAGATAGACCTGTTGGCTGCAGGGATATCGGACAATCTCTCTGACACCGTCAGCTACACTCATTTATACAAAGTGGTTAAATCTGAGATGGAAGCGTCTCCGAAATCTCTCCTTGAGTCAGTAGCTAACTCGATTGCTCAGAAAATATTGGATAGCTACCCCATCGACGAAATTAAGGTTAGACTAAAAAAGACAAATCCTCCGATAAAAGGCGCTTGTCTAAGTGGAGCAGGTGTTGAAGTCGTCCGGGTTAGAACCGGACATCAAGATTCTGCCCCTGCTAAACCACTGCTTCTTTAAGTACTTCAACCAAATGTCGTGCGCGTAACTTCATGCCGTGTTCGACCTGCTGCCTACAAGAAACACCCATAACTACGACTTCCCAGTCATCGTTTTTCTTGGCAATAGCTGGAAATAATCGTAATTCGGCTATCTTCATGGATAAATCATAATGTTCTTTCTCGAAGCCAAAAGAACCTGCCATTCCACAGCAACCAGAATTTACTTCTTCCACCTTATATCCCTCTGGCATACTCAGTACATTGATAGACGATTTCGTTCCGACCAAAGCTTTTTGGTGACAATGGCCATGAAACAGCATGTTTTTCCGTAGGTTTGAAAACTCTAGTTTAAGTTTCCCTTGGTCATGTAATAGTTGTAAAAACTCATCGATTAAGTAACTATTTGATGCAACTAATTTGGCCGCGTCATTTTGTAGCAAGTCCGGATATTCGTCTCTAAGTGTTAAAAGACAACTTGGCTCGCACCCGACTATAGGTATCCCTTTTTCTGCATATTCAAGCAGCGAATTCACATTATGCAAGGCTTTGGATTTCGCCTCTACCAAAAGGCCTTTAGAAATCATGGGTCTGCCACAACACAAGCTATTCGCTAACGTCACATGGAATCCTGCCTTTTCTAAAATATACGTTGCAGCTTTCCCAATTTGAGGTAGGTTATAGTTCATAAAGGTGTCATTGAATAACACCACTCGCCCGGCTTCACCATGGCCAGCAGGTATGTGATTTTTAAACCATTCGGGAAACGATACAGAGGTAAATACGGGTAGAGGACGATGCCTGTCCACACCTAAAGCGATGTCCATTAATAACCTGATCCCTGGAATTTTATTTGTCCAATTGGACAACGGCGCTAACCGGCTACCCCACCGACTCAATGTATTAATGTTTGCAAACATCCAAGTACGTCTTGTTATTCCATTCGCTTTATTGTATTGATGCAAATATTCATATTTCAACTTTGCCATATCAACGGTGGACGGGCATTCTCCTTTGCAGCCTTTACACTCCAAACAGAGATCAAGCGCTTCATGTAATCTATTCCCGGTCAGTGTCGATGAAGGTAGCTTCCCGGAGAGGGAGGCCCTCAGAAGGTTAGCTCGTCCCCGCGTGGAATGTTCTTCTTCTCTAGTAACCATGTACGAAGGGCACATTGTGCCCCCGTCTTTACGACAATCCCCCATCCCATTACACATCTCTACGGCTCCTGCAAAACCTTGGTCAGCAGAGAAGTCCAATACAGTAGGCATAGGCGGCGTTTCATAATTATTACCATACCGCAAATTTTCGATCATAGACGGACAGTTTATTATTTTCCCAGGGTTCATAATACCTTGGGGATCAAATGCAGTTTTAACATCTTGGAATGCTTGATATATTTGCGCGCCGAACATCTTTTTTGTCCATACACCTCTCACTATTCCATCACCATGTTCTCCACTCAAAGATCCGCCAAACTCACTGACCAGATCACCTATTTCTTCTGCTATGGATAGCATGGTCTGCTGGCCTTCTTTGCTTTTCAAACTCACCTCTGGTCGGATATGTAAGCATCCTTCACTTGCATGGCCGTAATACCCCGCTTCCGTGCCATACGATCTAACTATTTCATCAAATCGTTTAACAAATGGGGCAAGTTTCTCCGGAGGTACCGCCGTGTCCTCAACAAAAGGGATAGGTTTTTTGTCTCCACGGATGCTCATCAGAATGCCTAAACCTGCTTTTCTAACATTCCACAAACGTGTTTGACTGGCTTTATCGAATAGTTTTACATGTGCGTATCCTAGTTTGCGCCTTGCCATTGAGTCTTCCAATGACTGGATTTTATATTCCAGCTCTTGGACAGAGTCACCATAGAACTCTACTGCTAACACTGCGCCCGGATTACCTTCTATGAAGTTCATAAGCCTGGAGAATGCTACTGATGCGCGGGTTCTCTCTAAGAGCATACTACCTATAAGTTCCACGGCAGATGGATTATGTTGAAGAACAGTGAGTGTGGCCTCGCATGCTTCGATAATGTCAGAAAAATGCAACACAGATACCGCTGTAAGGGTAGGACGGGGCACCAATTTCACTTTTGCTTCAGTCACAACAGCCAGCGTCCCTTCCGAGCCGACAATCATCTGTGCCATATTAGTTGGTTTGTTGCCCAGGAATTGATCCAGATTGTACCCACTTACCCTACGAGCTATTTTAGGAAATTTAACGTCTATCTCAGACCAATTTTCCTTAGATATATGCGCAATCTGTCTATAAATATCAGATTCTAAATTATCTCCTTTAAGTTTGTAATGTAGCTGAGCATCCGATAACTCAGAGAATCTGGCTTCTGAGGCGTCTGTCAATATAGCGGAAACTTCAATTATTTGATCGCCTGTCTTTCCATAGATTACAGAGTGCGCACCGCAGGAGTTATTACCTATTCCGCCTCCAATGGTTGCTCTGCTAGTAGTAGATGGGTCAGGAGCATATTGAAGGCCGAATTCGGCTAAATTGTCATTTAAATGGTCAACGACTACGCCGGGTTCTACCCTGGCCCATTTTTCATGTTGATTCACTTCAATCACAGAGTTCATATATTTCGAAAAATCCAAGACGATCGCATGATTGACAGTTTGTCCTGCCAAGCTAGTTCCGCCTCCACGTGGCATAATTGGCACGTTATTTCTGCGAGCAATATCCACCACTGCCAATACATCATTTTTATTTCTTGGCAGTACTACCCCAATAGGCTCCATCTGATAAATGCTGGCGTCGGTGCTGTATAGGATTTTGGAGAATGAGTCAAACCTAACATCACCTAGGATATGTTGTTTTAGTTCGTGTTCCAGATCATTCTCTTGAGTTCTTTTTGAAATCATATATAACCCAGTTTTTGAAAGGTTATCTTACTTTATCCCAGCATCACACTCCGGGCAACGACCTGTGACCATCAAATCAAAATTTGGTTCAGTCTGTTACCTGTGCTATGGTCAGAAGAGATGTATCAAGATAACCTATATTGCCTCTGCTGTGGCACAAACCATAAAACCGTTAAGGTTCGTGGTACAAACCGACCAGTTTGCCCATCGTGCGGTTACATCCATTACTTTGATCCGAAGTTGGCAACTACTGTTGTGCTGATGTTAGAAACACGAGTTTTGATGGTACGGCGGAGCACAGAACCAGGGGTTGGACTTTGGAGCTTTCCGGGAGGCTATGTTGACCGTGGAGAGAATGTTGAGTACGCCGCGGCAAGGGAAGTTCGCGAAGAAACGGGATTACTGGTGAAGATAACTGCGTTAATAGGACTTTATTCTGAGGCAGGTTCGCCGGTGGTGTTGGCGGCATACACGGGCGAAATTTTAGCAGGACACCCCCAAGTAGCTAGTGACGAGATCTCGGACGTAAGATTTTTTGATCCCTATCAACTTCCACCTCTGGCTTTTGACCGGGACAGAGACCTGTTGCAGCAATTAACTGACTTATAGCAATGTACGTTAGTTTATTTTTCTGGCTGCCCTTCCACAATAACGTTACCCAGACCCTCTAACCCTTTGATATAAGCTTGCGTCCCTTCTTCTCCTAAACCTTTCTGGCCTAATAGGTAGAAGAATTGCCGAGCAACTGCCGACACTGGCAACGGCAATTGCAATTCCTCTGCTGTTTGATTGATCAATCTTTGGTCTTTGAGCATCAGTTTCACGGCGAAACCCGGTTCAAAATCTCTTTTCAATATTCTTGAACCAAGATTCTCTAATTGCCACGAATTTGCGGCCCCGCCGCTAACAGCTTCTAAGGTTTTATCTAAATCTATGCCAGCTTTGGCACCTAGCGTCAATCCTTCACATACGGCTGCTAAAGTTCCTCCGACAATAACTTGATTAACTAATTTTGCTGTTTGTCCCATCCCGTTACCACCTATATGGATAACACGTGACCCCATTACCTGAAATACCGGCAAGCACCGATCGAAAATTGCATCTTCTCCCCCAACCATTATCGACAATGTCCCGTCGATAGCCGCCCATGAACTTCCGCTGACAGGAGCGTCGAGCATATGGGATTTCTTCTCAGCCAATTTTGCCGTAATTTGTCTGGTCACAGATGGGGAAATGCTACTCATGTCTATCAATACGGAGTTTGCCACAATACCGTGTATAACCCCAGATGTCCCCAGAACGACCTCTTCAACATCTGGGGAGTCGGCTACCATGGTTATTATGATTGATGATTGTCTGGCAACATCAGCTGGTGAATCTGCAACTAAAGCACCTTCTTGCCTCAATAGCTGACTTTTGCTTTTGGTTCTGTTGTATGCGACTACATGATATCCAGATTTAATCAGATTTCGACTCATAGGTAAGCCCATGATTCCTAACCCAATAAATCCTATCGTCTCTTTTGTTACCATGATGTGCTCCTGTTATTCCTGTAAATTTGTTCTGTCATTCGCTGATACTTGTGGAAATGTACAGAACTGACCGGTACACGTCAATCAACTTTTAAAAACCTCGCTATGCTAGAATAAGCCCCGAAAATCGAACCCACGGAGCAATAAAATAAACATTCACGAATATCAAGCTAAGAAACTACTGGAACAATACAACATACCGGTTCCAAGAGGGCAAGTGGCATTATCAGCAGAAGAAGCTCAAACGATTTGTCAGGAACTTGGGGGTAAAGCCGTAATTAAAGCTCAAGTTTATGCTGGAGGACGTGGAAAAGCTGGTGGAGTTAAGCTTGTTAATTCCCCAGACGAAGCACACGGCTATGTCGCTAGTCTGATAGGATCCAACCTAGTAACACAGCAAACTGGACCTGAAGGTGTGCCGGTCCATAAAGTGTTGATTGAAGATCCAGCGGACATCGAACAAGAATTATATTTGGCTATCACCATAGACCGAGTTACTCAAGGGCCCATGTTTATTGCCAGTGCTTCCGGTGGCATGGCCATTGAGGAACTGGCCATTACCCATCCAGAGCGGATCGTCACCCAAGGAATTGATATAGCGATAGGAGTTCAACCATTTCAAGCACGCAGGATTAATAGAGAACTAGGCCTTTCTAAAGAATTAGCAACGTCTGCCACTCGAATAATGAGTTCCATATATGAACTTTTCATGGCGTGCGATTGTACTCTGATAGAAATTAATCCTTTGGTAGTAACACCTGGCGGATTAATAGCCGTAGATGCAAAAATTGAACTTGAAGATGATGCCTTGTTTAGAAATACTGGTTTTGCAGATTGGTCAGATCCAGCACAACGGTCTAATTTGGAAGTTGATGCATCACAGAGCAATATAGCCTACGTTAAACTGGATGGTTCGGTTGGATGTCTAGTCAACGGTGCTGGCTTAGCAATGGCAACATTAGATCTGGTACAGAATGCTGGTCTTAAACCATCCAATTTTCTTGATGTAGGTGGAGATGCAGACATAAACAAGGTGACTAAAGCAGTAGATATAATGCTGTCTGATCCAGATGTGAGTGCTGTACTTGTGAATATTTTTGGGGGCATTTTACGTTGCGATGTTGTCGCTACAGGAATAGTAGCGGCTTTTGCTGAAAGAAAATCTCGGATACCTCTAACTGTACGCATGAGTGGTACTAATGTAGATGAGGGCCGAAACATCTTGAGCCAATCTGGCTTGGCAGTCACATTTGCCAATACATTGAACGAGTTAGAACAATGCTTAACATCTTAGTATTCTGGGCATAAATACATTATGAGTATATTAGTTAACAGAGAAACCAAAATTGTTGTACAGGGAATCACAGGTAGAGAAGGAGGATTTCACACTTTACGATGCATGGAATATGGCACTAATATCGTAGCCGGTGTCACTCCAGGCAAAGGTGGCCTTTTGTTTGACGATAGGGTTCCTGTCTTTGATTCGGTAGAAGAAGCAGTAGCCGAAACCGCTGCGGACACATCGCTGCTTTTCGTGCCGGCTCCTTACGTACAGGATGCTGTTCTTGAGGCTGCTGAAGCTAAAATAAAGCTGATCGTCTCTATAGCTGAAGGCGTTCCTGTATTAGACACCGCCAGGGCACTTCGCTTCTTAAGGGACAAGGATTGTAGCCTCCTTGGACCAAATTGCCCCGGCGTGATATCTCCCGGTGAAAAATGCAAACTCGGAATCATGCCAGGTCCCATACATCTACCTGGGCGTGTTGGTGTAGTCTCGCGGAGTGGCACCCTGACTTATGAAGCGGTAAGCCAACTAACCAGGTTAGGAATTGGTCAGTCCACCTGCGTCGGCATTGGCGGTGATCCACTCATTGGTACAAATTTCATAGACATCTTAAAGCTGTTTAACAGTGACTCTGAAACAGATGCTGTTGTTCTCATCGGGGAAATAGGCGGGACTATGGAACAAGATGCGGCTCAATATATTAAAGATAAGTTCAGTAAACCCGTTATAGCTTTCATAGCGGGTGCCACCGCTCCTCCGGGCAAGCGTATGGGTCATGCTGGAGCAATCATCACTGGTACCTCGGCGACGGCTTCCGCCAAAAACGCGGCGTTGGAAAGCGCCGGCGCCTTTGTTGTATCATCCCTAGGCAGCATAGGTGAGGTTGTCCAAAAAATATTAGGACGCTAACAGCTTGTATCCCCACCCGATTTACCGTTCCTCGTTAAGGCTCTGCTTTTAACTTCGATACTTTGTTCCAGATGATTTCTGACAAATCTTCGGAGGATGCCGTTCCATCAAGTATCATCCAACGTTCAGGGTCTGAAGCAGCGGACGCTAAATACCCATCCCGTACTTTTTTATAAAAATGTGTTTTTTCTTGTTCAAAAACATCGCGATCATTGTGGATACTCCGCGCCTGCCCGACTTCCAAAGGAATATCCAACAAAACGGTCAGTAGAGCAGAAACATTAGCGGTGGATTGAGCATTCACCAGGTGGATGAAGTCTATATCAATTCCTCTTCCGTACCCTTGATAGGCTATAGTTGAACCAGTAAATCTATCGCATACCACAATTTTACCTCGCGATAATGCTGGAGCAATCAATTGATTCACGTGCTCAGACCTAGCGGCTGAAA
>VEXF01000031.1 GCA_009391275.1 SAR202 cluster bacterium AD-804-J14_MRT_500m
GCTGCCTGTTCTTTACCCGCAGTGAAGGCAGTTACCAATGGTTGACAACCCTCGGCCTGGACTGACACGAATTTGGGTTGAGGTCCATCTACCCACCCAAGTTCTTGGAGCTCCTGGAATGCTTTCCACATACCAACAATTCCTGTACCCCCGCCAGTCGGGTATACGATCACGTCTGGAGTTGTCCAGCCCATATCACGTGCTAATTCTATTGCCATGGTTTTTTTGCCTTCGGCACGATACGGCTCTCTGAGCGTAGATAAATCGAAGAGCCCTTCCTTGTTAGCTTTTTCTTGGGAAGCTATTCCGGCATCTCCAATCATTCCATCGACTAAAGATAGTTTGCTTCCTAGAGCTAACGTCTCTTTCATGTTTGACTCTGGGGCATCTCTAGGCATGAACACTATCGACTCGAGGTTGCCTTTTGCCGCGTAAGCAGCTAATGCTCCGCCGGCATTACCAGCTGTAGGCATAGTTAATCTTGTCTGACCGACTTCTTTAGCTTTTGATACGGCCGCAGATAGCCCACGAGCCTTAAAAGAACCAGTAGGGTTTAATCCTTCGTCTTTTATGTACAAATTCTTTAGGCCAATACGACGGCCTAAGTTAGGTGCATTTAAGAGCGGAGTCCCACCTTCCCCCAAAGATAATATGTTCTGTTGTCTGAGTACGGGCATTAGTTCGAAAAACCGCCAGATAGAATTTACGCGTCCGTTGAACATGGTAGGATCACCGGCCCGTTTGAGAGCAGGTAGATCGTATCGCGCAAATAGCACTTTTCCGCAGTTAGGACAAGTTCTAATGGCTTGTTCGTGTGGATGCGTGCTACCACACCACGTGCATTCTAGATGGCTCAGGTAGCTTTTCATCTAGTTGAACTCCTTGTCGCCTCTATGGCGGCATTGTATCATAGGCGTTAGGCAAGACTTGCGGTGCAAATCTAAAACGAAAAATGATTTGCTGACCGAAGATAGTTTGTAATGAGGGTATTCACGTGTCAGTCATAGATGAAGAATATTTAAAGAGACACCCAAAATCTGCAGAACTCCACAGACAATCTGATGGGGCTTTCCCGGATGGAGTGACACACGACACACGATATGTTACGCCGTTCCCAGTTTTCATGGCAGAAGGAGCAGGCGCTCTAAAATGGGATGTCGATGGCAATGAATATGTGGATTATGTGAGTGGACATGGCGCATTGATTTTAGGACATTCCCACCCTGCGGTTGTCGAAGCCGTGTCAGCCCAGATGGCCAAGGGCACACATCTAGGTGGTAACACGGAGGCGGAGTTGAGGTGGGCAAATGCCGTCAAGGCGCTTATGCCATCTGTAGAAAAAGTTCGGTTCAATAGCTCTGGGACCGAAGCCACTATGATGGCCATGAGACTAGCCAGGGCCTATACCGGAAAAAACAAAATCATTAAGTTCGCTGACCATTTTCATGGCTGGCATGATTACGCTAACGCTGGCTCTGATGGGGCCACAGGCGGTATTCCTACTTCTACTTGGGAAGCTATGATTGTCTTGACCCCAGGCGATGTGGGTGTGGTAGAAGAAACCTTAAAACGTGATCAAGATATAGCTGGATTGATAATGGAACCGACTGGTGCTCACATGGGTCAATATCCGTTGCATGTTCCAGAATTTCTAAACGAAATTAGGGAAGTTACACGACGCTACGGAGTATTGTTGATTTTTGATGAGGTTGTGACCGGATTTCGCCTTTCCACGGGCGGAGCCCAGCTCTTGCTTGGGGTCGAACCTGATCTGACAACTATGGCAAAAATCGTGGCCGGAGGACTCCCTGGAGGTGCAGTTGGGGGACGAGCAGATATTCTAGATATGATAGCGCACCGTGGTGATCCTGCTTGGGACAACAGTCGGCGCGTCGCCCATCAAGGTACCTTTAATGCTAATCCGCTTTCAGCTACTGCCGGCGCAACTGTATTAGAAATGTTGGTTGGGGGGGATGTGAATAGACGGGCGGACGCGGCATCTCTCCGTTTAAAAACAGGTCTTAATGAAGTTCTGACTAAGATGGAAGTTGCGGGCGTAGCCTATGGTAACGGGTCTCTAATTCATGTTGGATTCGGACTTGAATGCGATCCTGACGAGGTTTGGCGGTTGTCGTCGAAAGAAATTGGCCAATCCGCGAAGCCTGGTGCGCCGCAAAGTTTTAAACGAGCAATGCTAAATGCTGGGGTAGATGTGATGGGAGGTCGAGGATTTATCGTTTCCTCGGTGCACACTGAAGCGCACGTCGATAGAACACTTAACTCTTTTGAAGAATGTCTAGCTAATCTTAGGAAAGATAATTTCGTGTAAAAGACTGGTTCGATCTAGTTGATATCCATTGGTGTTTTTATATAGCTGGGTTCGAAAGAGCGATTCAGATTGCCTGACGACTATGACGTACTAATTATTGGAGCGGGATTAGCTGGCCTCACGGCCGGTATGTATGCTTCGAGACAAGGCTTGAAGACAGCCATAATGGAACGAATGATCCCAGGCAATCAAATCATTAATGTAGATCTGGTTGTAGATTATCCGGGATTCGTTAATGGAATTTCTGGTGCTGAACTGGGATCGCTGGTATATGAACAGGCACAAGCCTGTGGAGCTGAATTCTTGATGGAGGAAGTTGTTTCTCTGTCTAGAGCCGGAACTGGGTTTGTGCTCAAATCGTTAGACGAAACATATCGTGCTAGAACGGTGATAATAGCAGCTGGTTCTTCGTTTAAAAAACTAGGCATAAATGGGGAAGAACAATTTTATAACATGGGATTATCACATTGTGCTTCTTGTGACGGTCCATTGTTTGAAGGCCAAACCGTTGGTGTGGTAGGAGGTGGGGATTCAGCAGTGACAGAGGCACTCATCCTATCTCAATTTGCCTCTAAGGTAATCGTGCTTCACTCCAACAGCACGCTCCATGCGATGAAAATAATACAAGATGTCGTTATTGCAGAGCCTAAAATATCAGTACTACATAATATATCAGTAGAAGAAATAATAGGAGACGAGCGAGTTACTGGCGTATCGGTACGTAGCACGGAGTCTCAATTGGTGGATCAAATTGACTTGGCAGGTTTATTTGTCTATGTAGGGTTGGAGCCCAATAGCGGTATAGTCGCTAATATAGTTGATTTGGACCCGGCAGGACATATACCAGTAAACATAAATATGGAAACTATGGTTTGCGGTTTATTTGCAGCCGGAGATATCAGGCAAAATGCTTCTGCACAGTTGATTAGTGCCGCAGGTGATGGTGCCACAGCGGCTATTTCGGCCTATCGTTATCTCTCTTCGATGGGTGAATTATGATTCTCATGGTCGCTAGTTAGATTCATAGATCTTATTTATAATCGGGGCCGAGCAATTCATCGAGAACGGACCGTAGTGTGCCCGCATCCATTGGGCCGATGTATTTTTTTACGAGAGCACCTGAGGGGTCTATAAAAAACTTCTCAGGGATCCCCTTTACTCCATATTCGATTGCTATCTGTCCATTGAGATCTACGATCACTGGATAAGGTATGTCCAATTCTCTCACGAATTTCTTAACCGCATCGGAATCATCCCATATGGCTATCCCAACGAAATCTACTGGCATAGATTTATATTCTTGATACACTTGGGATAAGAGTGGAGCTTCAGCTTTACATGGGGGACACCAAGAACTCCAAAAATCAATCATCAAAAATCTTCCAGATTCTAGAGGCAGTGTGAGTTCGTTGCCATTTATAAATCGAGCTTGGATCGATGGGACAGCGGTATTTTCTACTGAGATTTCGTCTAAGTTTGGATTAATTATTAGTCCAACCGACCCTATGTCAGGTTTAACCAATCCCCATGCTAGAAGTGCGAATAATGCTATTATGGGAACTGACGCCAGCAATAAAGTCCAACCACGTCGGTTCAATTTTATCCTTCGTCTAACTGGTCTTGAGTAGTTTGGCCTGACTCAGAATATAGCGAAACGCTCTTATGGATCGGAACATTTCGTCGAACAACTGCAGTATAGAGCAGAAGTATTATAAGACCCGCACCTAGCGCTGCTGGAATTCCCACAGTAAGTCCTGTACCTCGGGTGATACTCTTAGAAAACCTGTCCCAAAACGAGAGTTGTGGGAGGTCGGAAAGATATATCTCCAGTTCGTTACCACTAAGTATCTCCCGAGTTTCCCATGCCTTGTAGGTGATATCGCCAATAGTGGTAGATTCCGCGACTTCTAACGTGGATCTTGATACGTTTCCAATATCAGGTGGAACCAGCAATCGGAAAACTTCTACATCTTGGAGAAATCGCTTAGAAACGTCTGTTTGGCTATCTTCATAAGGGAACAAGTACGAAAACACTATTTGGTGGGAACCCGGCCTTATGGGTGATGTCAGTCCAAAGCCCGTACCGACATCGATAATCTCGCCACCTCTAAGATCAGATTGTACATTTAGTCCATGTGCGCCAAAAGGTATGGAGAACCGCAGAAATTGCATGTTGCCAGGTTGGTCTAACGATGGTTTGAATGTTTTGTTGTGCGGGTTTTCGATCAAGGCAATTTCCAATGCTGACAGAATGCCCGATTCTGGATCTGCGTTTTGAAGTAACCAAATATGTGATCGATGAGTGATTAATGATAGTTCACTGGAAGCGGCGAACACTGTTAGGAATAAAGGTTGGCGTGCGTCCTCTTCCGTAAATTCTAATGAATAATCTATTCCGTCGAATTCACAGGATAAGAGATAGCGGCCAGATCCTAAAAATGGCACTTGGTGGAAATTGAATTTCCCATCCCGATCTGTTGTAGCATCGATTGTTTCCAGCCCATTTTCAGGTGTGAGTAAATGCAGAGTAATAACATGACCTTCAGGAACATCTTCATCAGGGGTTTCGTTAATCATCCTGCCTTCAACAGAAAAGGCTTCCTGTCCATTTACCCTAGGCCCAGCAAGCCATACGGTTGTCAGCAGAGTTATTCCCCAGACCAATGGAAAAAGTCTTTTTATGAAAAGCGTGTATATCATTATTCGCTAAGGGTGTTCGATTTATGGTTGACTCAATAACTTTATCTTATGGGTCCTTACTTGTTGATGATAGTTTTTGGATTTAGCGGTTGCTCTATAAAGAGTCATATTGAGATCTGTTTGGTGCGTTTGGATCCTCGTTTCTGAGTGCACTTGCGGCGAGGAATCTTAATTGGAGCAGTCTTTCTGAATATTCCTTGTCTGAAATAGCTCCGATGTCCCAGTCTGCTTTGAGCTGTCTAATGTCTTGGAATATAAATTTGCTAGGATTAATAGCGTCGGGGATTTTAAATTCGCTACGTGATTTACGACTTTGAGGCAAATGGAACAATGGGTACGAAATTACTACAATGCAAAATATGGTTAATATGAGGGACAAGGTGAATGCCATGGTTAGCTCCTGATGCACATGATCATTTCATTGTGGTGAAATAGCTGCCATATTAAAGTCTGTCAAGGATCTTTCAAGGCTTTAGGGAAGTATTTGAACGATCGAACCAGTTGAGGTTTTCAGGCCAAAGGACTATCACCGTCCCAATTAACATAATCGGGCCGGCAATCCATATCCACCACACCATTGGATTAATAAATATCCGGAATCCGACACTGGTTTGGCCTTCTCGTGATTCGCTAGGAACGATATATAAATCTTCTACTGGAGTGGATCTGATCCCTGCACGAGTAGCATACATGTTGAAATCCGGATAATACGTCCGCTCTGCTTCTAATGTAGTCAGAACTTCACTTCCTTTAAAAACGTTAATCATATAGTAGGATTCGGTCCGGTCAGGTCTTGGTATAGTGGTAAATCCTGAGTATTGGATACGATAGCCCCTTACCACCACTTCTTCACCAGGTTCAAGAAGAATATCTTTTTGAACGTTAAAGAAAGATGATCCAACAATTCCCATTCCTAAAACCACGACTGCTAAATGAACTACATATCCGCCGTATCTTGGCCTATTGGAAGCTATCAATGTCATGAATGATTGAACTACTCCATTTCCCCGCCTGTGTCGTGATCTAGTTCCTCGAATCCATTCCATCGCGATTCCAGTTGCTACCATTGCAAATAACCCAAACGCTATCAAAGCGAATGGATTTTGAATTTGAAATATTATCAGGGTCACGATTACGAGCAATGCAAGGAATAGCGGGACCAACAGATTCTTGCGTAGGTTTCCCCAAGAGGCCTGCCGCCATGGCAACATTGGCCCAACTCCCATCAAAAAAACAAGAGCCAACATTAGTGGACCGTTCACTTGGTTATAAAATTGTTGTCCCACTGTAATAGTAAATCCTGTAAATAGTTCAGAAATGAGAGGATAGACTACCCCCCAAAGCGTTATAAAAGCTATCGCCAATAATAAAAGGTTGTTAGCTAGAAAGGCCCCTTCCCTAGAAAAACTTGACTCCAACGACCTTGTGCTTCGTAGTTTGTTAAATCTCCAGAAAAAAATCACAAAAGGCACCACAACGCCGACAATCATGAATGTAAGAAATACCCATCCTAATGTAGATGAGGCAAATGAATGAACCGATGGAACTGGACCTCCTCTGTTGATGAACATGCCGAATAAAGATAATCCGAAAGTTATATTGATTAGTGCAAGATTCCACATTCTGAACATACCTTGACGCTTTTGCACCATGATTGAGTGTATGAATGCGGTTAAGCCTAACCACGGCATCAAGCCGGAATTCTCTACTGGATCCCATGCCCAATAACCACCCCATCCTAGGATTGTATATGCCCACCATGCCCCAAGTAACAATCCAGTACCTAAGACCGCCCAGGCTAAGATTCCCCATACTCTGGCTACATCTACCCAGTCGTCTTCGACTCGATTGGAGATCAAAGCGCCCAGTGCAAATGCAAAAGGAACGCTGACTAAAACTAACCCAGTCATCAAAATCGGAGGATGCGCAAACATACCAGGGTGTAGCAGTAGTGGGTTTATTCCCTGTCCGTCAAATGGTATCGTGTCTAGCCTAGCAAAAGGGTTTGCTAGGAACGCCATGACGGACAGGAAAAATACCATTATTAACATCAGTACCGCGTTCGTGTAAGGCAAGCTGATCCTGAATTTCATAGGAGAAAATCGCACGGCAATAGCAGAGATTACAGACAACACCGTCGCGATGAACAACAAAGATCCTTCGTTCCCAGCATATATGGCAACCCAGGTATATACCCTAGGGGTTGCTAGACTACTATGAGCCTCCACGTATTTTAAGCTGAAATCGTGATCTAAAAATGAAGCGATTAGGCATAACATTGAGATCATCAGGGCCATCATTACCAAGTAGGTTGCATACTTGGCGCTATCAATAACCTCACTTCGTCCTTTGATGGCTCCTAAAAGTGACGCCAGAACGCTATACCCAGATAGGACTAGGCCTATTAGCATGCTTGTTAGCCCAAGTTCAGCCAACCGTAGATGCCTTCTTCCGTTCGTCTAATTTAGGGTATAACTTATACATGATTGATATGTCTGTTGGGGAATGGGGTATCTCAATCATCTCGTAATGTGCAATCTACTTGACCTAGATATTTTTGTAAGTCTGGCCCGTATGCTACGGGGGCTTCTTGCCCCGTTTTTTTCCTTGCCATCGCCTTGAGAATCAATAACAAAGCAGTTATCGCCATTAACAGCCCTACCACAGGTGCGAACCATATAGCTGAGTTAGCACCTGTTTTAGGAGGAGAGGAGAGTACCGATGGCCCATATCTTTCATCTGCGGAGAAATAGTCGAGGATCTGTTGTTTGCTCCGTCCTTCGGCAAGTTTCTTGCGGACTAAGTTGCGCATGTCTTGAGCCAGCGGCACCTGTGCCTGATCTATGGTTTCAGCTGGACAGACCGGGCAAACCAACAGTTTGTCAATGTTTTGGGCTTGCTCTTCCATCGTCATGCTCTTGGTCGATCCACAGGCAGATAACGAGATACATATGCCAAGTGCCACAACGATTAAACTTATTCTAGCCATGACAATTTGAACGAAATGAGTCTGTTAGGCAGTGAACCGTAAAAATTGGATACCACCCATAAGAATCTTGAGTTTTGTATCAATCTGATGTTTTAACTCCAGCAGATGTTTTTCCGATTCAAAAAAATAGGACATTAAGATCGACATACCATCAATTATTTGGACCCACGGTACTACGGGTTAATCTGGTTAGACTACGATGGCCCGGAGTCATATATTATTGCATTTTCACCGCGAAGATATCCTGACCATGTTCATCGGTGTTTCATTTGGGCGCAACTAGCCGAGCGTCATTCTGATCGTCGTATATGTGGGATTAGTTGTTGGATATGCTAAGGTTTTTAAGGTCGGAGCGTTTTGATGTAGTTAACCAACATCCAACGCTCTTCTGCAGTTAACAATTTTTCAAACTGAGGCATCACCCTAGGTCTTGTCATATCTGCATCTGGTCGCAAGTCCCGGTTGGTTATGGTAGTGAATAAACGCCCATCAGGTAAGGCGAAGAGAATTGATAAGTTAACATTCTTGCTTAAATTCAACTCATGTCCGTAATCTTCTACCATAGTTTTAAGCACTTTTCCGTCGCCTTTACCTGCGGTTCCGTGGCACACAGCACAGTTGATGGCGAACAATTGTGCTCCCATTCCCACATTCTCACCGGAATACGGATTATGAAGGCTGTCGATTTCTTCCCAACTCATGTTTGTTGGCAAAGGAACCTCTCGTCCTGTTATTGGTACTGCCCCGGGTGCTGGCATTAAACGCGGCGGCTCTTGAGACTCGAAAGACGGTTGATAGTGCATCTCGTAGAAATAATCTAGCGGATACGTGCCTTCCGCACATGCCGAAGTAAAGATAACAAGGGAAACGGTTGCCACGATTAGACAACCAATGCCCCGGAGACCTCGTTTCTTCATCCTTGCTGGCGAGTCCAACGTGGTAAGTGGTTTTTTAGAACTGAACTTCATGCTGCCTCTCTCTTCACCTCAACAGCACCGGCTTGAGTAAGCACTTGTTCTACTGTCTCTGCTTGCTCCTCTTCACAATCAACTACAACACCAATCATACCTTCGGTAATTCTTGTATCGTAAATCTTTTGCTTGGGGTTTGGCAGCCTTGATTCAAACAATATGCCTATGACTGTGAACAATATTGCGCCTAGCATAGTTCCTTCGTAGCTGATAATCGCCATGGGTGGGATTGAAAGGATCGGTTTACCACCTGTGACTAATGGGTAAGAAACTTGCGTCCCAGCGGTCAAAAGAAGAGCAACTGTCAGACCACATATGGCCCCTATTATTGGGAAAACATACAATCTGTGACTGCTGTGCCGTTCCCCAAAGGCCCCCTCTGGATATGGTGTATCAGTAAGAAAGTCGAACTCTTCATTAGAAAAGCCAGCCTTCTCCAGGCCTTCGCCTGCCTCTGCTGCGTATTTAGCATCGGAATACAACCCTAATATTGATTGCATCGCCATGGCTCCACCTCAGGCTCCTATTTACTCGTCATGATAAGCTGCCGGGACCTTGCGTTTACCTACCTCAATCTCGTCCTTAAGGATTTGGCCTTCCTTGATATCAAACAGAGGTATCAATGGGAAAGCTTTAGCAAATAACAAAAATAGCATCAGTACCATCGCAAACGTGCCAGCTACGATAGTAATTTCCACTGGGCTTGGAGCGTAGGTATACCAGGTTCCGGTGAACATTTGTTTCCTGGCCAATCCAGGAACTATGATTAAGAATCGTTCCAACCACATTCCCACATTTACAGAGATCGTCGTTATCAGCATTAACCAGAAACTGCGACGTACGTTTCGGAAGAACCATAAGGGGACGGGGAAAAAGAACGATGTAATAATAAACGTCAAGAACATCCAGCCCCATGGTGCTTCAAACATTTGAAGATGTCGAGTAGCGATTTCATCGCCTTCTTGTCCGTAGATTCCGAACGCGAATTCCATGATAAAGAAGTAGAACCAGGCAATAGCTATGACGATCAGTAGTTTGGCTAAAGATTCGATATGTTCTTTTCGAACATACTGTTCCCATCCGAATAGCCATCTCATAAATATCATAACTGTGACGACCCCGGATACTCCCGAATGAACCGCACCAATTACGAAATAAGGTGCAAATATTGTTGAATGCCAGCTCTTTACAGAAACCGCCATTCCAAAGTCCCATGAAACTATACTATGAACGGAAACGAATACTGGCAATATGAGGGCGGATAGTAAAATGCCAGCTATGGCTTGTAATTTCCATTGGCGAGGGGATCCCCTCCATCCCAAAGACAGTATTGAATAAAGGATTTTTCGCATTCCCGTACTTCGATCACGTAGGACTGCTATATCAGGTATCAAAGCTACAAAGACGAACATGATGCTGCAGGTCAGGTACGTGTTAACTGCTGCAGGGTCCCACACTAGTGGGGATCGGACATCAGGCCAAATACCACGTTGGAAGTCATATGGGAATGCCCACATCACTAGTCTCCAGGGGCGTCCCGAGTGAATCAGGGGCATTAGGACAGCGGTCATTAAAGAGAAAATGGTTAACACTTCAGCCGCCCTTGTAGCCGGCCTTCTCCATTCGGCTTTAGACAACCTCAGGATCGCCGAGAGCATCACGCCTGCATGGCTTATCCCTATCCAAAAAACAAAATTTGTTATAAAAAATCCCCACATGACAGGTCGATTGAGACCAGTCACGCCTATTCCGCGATTGATCATATACCCAGCTGCGCACATGGCGCCAAGGACTACTATCCCCAGAACTAGGACGATAACCCAATATTTTATATCGGTTTCGAAGATGCTCCGTAGGAGATCCCGGTTAATTTGTTTATGGGTTAGAGTTTTTCCTTCTTGCACTTCTATCTCTTAATCAACTGATCTCTACTCGGGTTTGCCTAAGACCATGTATCGACTGCGGAGAAACGGGCGTGCACGTTGATACAATAGTCCTTCCTTCATTTCCCATATTGATATAATAGGTATAATTTTGCTGGCTAGCATGAAGATTAATGCAGCTCCCGAAAGTCCACCTATGATAATCAATATATCAAATATATTGGGTGTGATCGGCAATGGAACCAAGTCTAGTGAATGACCTGTCACATTCTCCAGGCCAAAAGCTGGAACGTAGAGACGAACGGTCATAAAATAGGCGCCAATCAGAACAGATACTCCAGCAATAGTGGGGCCTATGACGCTTTTACGGACAGGGTTCCAAATTAACATACCAAAAGGTATCAAGAAGCTGCAGAAAAAGTTTATCAGAAACGGGATGCGATACGACTCAAACATAAATGTCTTTAATATGTTTTGTTCATCCGGAGTTCGGCCATACCAAAAGGTTATTAGCGCAGCAAACCAGAAATATGCCCATAGAAGGCTTAAGGCTAGCAGAACTTTACTTATAGACCAGAAACTTTCCATTGGAATGTATTTCTTGTAGGGTCCAAAGGTTCGTACTATGAACGCACCTACGATGACACTGCCTAATGCACATTGGAGTCCAGTGAGAGCTTGATGGGCCGGCATTATAGAATCTATCCAGCCTGGAACCAGTGACATGACAAAGTCTACCGCTATAATAGTTTGAACGAAAATGAGCAGCATAAAGTAAAAAGTACCGAATGCCCATATGCCTCGTTGGTGCCATTCCCATTGTTTTCGTGAACCGTTCCACTTACGTGTAATTTTGGCTAAAACTCTGGCACGCCGTCCTTCATCATGCCTGGAAAGCAAAGCCATGTCTGGCAAAGCGGATAGGAACAGCAGAGATATACCGCAGATAACCAACCCAGCTACTGCTGCGAAATCGTACCAGACGAAATCTCCACGGAACACGTCTGGCAGAACCCAAAGGCTGTGGCGTCCTTCAAGAGTCGGTAGAATCGCCATTAGTGGGAGCATTAGTGACAGAGTAAACATCCCTACGATGGCATAGAGTTCCGAAATCCTAGAAAAAGGCCTTCTCCAATGGTTGCGAGTCATGCGAAAAGCCACTGCCACTAAAGGGGCAGATCCCGCGGTTAGCATCAGGAAACCAAACAGAGATCCAATATAGCCCCATTCCGAACGCTGATCATCGTCAAACCCTGACAGGCACCTTATGATGAACGGCACCAGCCCCATTATGAAGAGGCCGGCTAAAATCAGGGTTATTATTTTAAAATTAGAACCAACTCTGTAAAACCCCGCACTAACGTCCGCAGTTAACTGAGAGGATCTAAGTTCCTCTCCATCGATTGATATTTGGACTCTGTCATCTGTCAGAGCTCTGTTAACCATGACCAACTTCCGCATGCGAATCTACCTTCTTCAGGTACACTACATTGGGTTCCGTTCCTATATTGTCTAACAGCTTATAATTACGCCGGTCATGAAATTTGGTTGCAACCTCGCTTGATTGGTCGTTGAGATCTCCAAACATCAGCGTATCGGTTGGACACGCGCTCACGCATGCAGGCATGTAATTCCCGTCTTTCAGTTTCTGGTCGCTGAGTTCCTCGCCCGCATGGCCTTCGATCCTGCGCTCAGCTCGTCTAATTCTCTGCACACAGAAGGTGCATTTCTCCATTATCCCCCTGCTTCTGATAGTAACGTCAGGATTCAATTGATTCTTCAGTGAATCCGGGTATTCCGGATCGAAGAAGTTAAAAAATCTGACTTGATAAGGACAATTGTTTGCGCAATATCTAGTTCCGATGCAACGGTTGTAGACTTGGACGTTCATACCTTCATTGTTGTGGTAAGTTGCGTAGACGGGGCAAACGGGTTCACATGGCGCATTCTCACAATGCTGGCATAAAACTGGCATGAACCGGGCTTTGATATTCGGCCATTCCCCCTCCCATACCCTTTCTATCCGTATCCACTGTTTGGCCCTCCTGGAAAGAAAGTCTACTTCTTCATTGACCGGGACATTATTTTCTGATTGGCATGCGATTACGCAAGCCTGGCATCCCGTACATCGATCTAGGTCTATTACCATGCCCCATTTATGTTGTTTACCCATTGCTTACCTTTTCTTCTCTACTCGGTGGTACTTAGATATAGCTACTCATGAACATATTTTATAATGTTGCTCTCTGGACTTGCTGGGAAAGCAGGTACGATCCCCTCAAATTTCGGTATAGGTTCTCTTCTGCCTGTTGGTGTAATTCGCACTCGCGTCGACGCCCATGCGAATGCACCTGTTTTAACGTCAGTTGGTAACCCCAAAATCTCAAGGATATTAGTACCTCTACCTTGGGCATACCTGGACCCATTAGTATGCCCTTGGCCCACTGGGATACCGATGGCTCCTGGTGGTATCCCTGGGTGTACATAGACCTGAGCTTCTACGAAACGGGCGTTCGCACCTTCAATCTTGACTATATCCCCTTCTCGTATACCTTTTTGATCAGCTGTAGATGAGTTAATTTCCACCCATGTAGACCATGCAGCGCTTGTGAGAGGATCTGGCGTCGATTGGAGCCACGGAAGGTGGGCACCCCTGCCGTCGGTGATTGACACGGTTTGGAATGGTATTAGGTTGTACGTATCTGGCCCAGTTGGACCTGTAATTACGGGTTCGTGAGCTATCCCACTGTCGATAATATCTTGATATTTAGGGTTAGGTGCCGAACTTGAACCAGTGGTTGTGTTGTCCCACCATCCGCCCTTTTCAAGAACCTGGTTCCAAAATGAATCAAAACTTACGTCTTGTACTGAACCTCGTTGTAACCCATGTAACTCCCTAACTTGATCTTTCAATACGTCGACGTACATGCCGTGTTGCAATGGGCCTTGAGGGTTCAGACCTAACTCATGGCTCATACGGAGCAATATGTCAGCAAACGACATTGGGGATATCCCGGGAAGCGGGTTCACGACTGGTTGTTGCAGCCCTACAGTTACGAAGCCGGGTCCTGGTTGCGGTACATCTATGTTCCAGTCTTCTAACGTCACGCGATTGGGCAACACTAGATCGGCCATATGGGTTGTATCATCCATCAACGTTGAAAAACTGACCATGAAAACGTTGTCACTGTTTAGTGACTCCTGGAATCCTAAATCAGTCGGCAATCCGTGGACGGGATCTACCCCCTGGATTAACACCAGTTTGGTCTCTTTGCCTATTCTATCTTTTCTGGTTAGCCATCCCTGTATGCTTTCTGCTGCGATTCGGGATCGCAAACTGTTTATCGGCGCTGATGGGTTCATGCGTACGGTTCCGTCTGTTCCTACCGAACCGGCCAAGAAATTAAGTGCGTATATTGCTTGCAAATTGAAGTACCCATTGGTATGGGCACCCGCCGATCCCCCTCCGATAGCTAAGCTATGTGAACCGTTTTCAGCAAACTCATGCGCTATCTCTTTGATAGTTTGTATTGCTGTGTGTCCATTCAAATCTGGGATGCCTAGCATATTTACAATTTTTTCAGGTGCGAAATCATCTAATATATTCTGCTTATTGCCTGTCATAGATCTGATGACAGCTGAATCGACAAGATTTCCTGAGACAATGACTTGGGCAATGCTCAAGGCCAGGAGACCTTCATAACCGGGGCTTATAGGCACCCATTGGTCAGCATTTGCGGCTGACATGGAGAACCTGGGATCAACATGAACTAATTTGCCCCTAGTTCGGCCGTCACCTTGTCGAAAGGCTCCGTACCCTCTTGAGAATTGTACTGGAGACGTCCATGTTCCAAGAAAATCAACTCCAAATGAAAGCAAATAATCTGCTCGACCAACATCGAATAAAGGCAACCCATCCTCACCTAACCACTCATAGATCACCCGGTCAAAAACTGATTCTTCCATGGACTGGAAAGCAATGTTTTCTCCGCCATAGGTAGATGCAAAAGTTTCTACGAGATTAGCCATGCTTCCACGGAGTGGTTCAGTAATCATCAGAAGACTTTTAGGCTCTCCAAGATGTCGATCCAGTTGCTGTTTAAGGATATCCAACCCTTCGTCCCATCCTATGTAGACGAAATTCCCTCTTGCACCATTCCTTTTCATCGGTGCAGCAATCCGGTCTGGATGGTACAGGGCTTGGAGACCAGCTTCACATCGCACACTATGGGCACCCCTGTTAGTGGGGTAAATTGGGTTCCCTTGTACTTTCTTCGCCCGCCCTTCAACTACCCTGACGACTATCCCTTCAGCTTCCGTACATTGTCCACATAGCGTGGCATACCAGTTGTCTCGTCCAGTCACTAAGTCTTCCGGCATTAGGACAGGTCTCTGTGAAATGAACTCGTCTTCATTGAAGACGTTACATGCCACCGCGCCCAGGGTTGACACGCTGGCTAGTTTCAGGAATGTACGTCTAGATACGTTCATCAGTTGGTAGACCTAATAATGACAGGTGGCACAATCGGTAATATCCTTGTTATCGCTAAATTGGACGTTATTTCTGTGGCAGTCTACACAATCTCCCATTTTCAGACGTCGGACTTGTTCGACTTCTACCATCTCTCTTACTTCTCCGTGGCAAGTTGAGCACGCCCCTTCAATGCTAAGACCTTGAACTTTAGTGAGGTAACGTATATGAGGTTCGTGTGAGAATTGGACATGATCTGGTAAGTGGTGAACACGCTTCCAGTTTATTGGTTCATTACTTTCGAAATGCGCTACTACCTTCGCTACCTCGGCGGGAGCCTTGTCTCCCTGTATCGTCGCGTGACAAAACATACATTGTTCTACTGCCGGTATAGTAGCTGGTTCTCCTTCTAAAACGTTCCTGTGACAGAATGCGCAGTTGATCCCATCAACATCAACATGCTGTGTATGGGGAAACGCTATCGGTTGCTCAGGTGGTTCGCCCATTCCGAGGACTTGAAACGGGGTAGACCACCAGGCCCGTAGAACAAAAACGACAACTACGACCATTATACCGGTGGTTACTAAGCCACCTAGAACAACAGGAATGAATTTAGCTTTGCCCCGCATTAAATAGCGCAGATCCTATCTGTAGGAAATAATGCCCATGATTTGTATCGTTGTCGATTGTCCATGTTATATCCACCAACGATCGTAGAATCTTCCAAGGACACGGGCCACGTTTTCAGTGTATATCATCAGAGTTATCCCAAGGCCTAGAAAGGCGAGTGCGGCTAACCCTAGGGTAAAGCTGAAATGACTAGCTGCAGTTGGTAGATGGCGTGTAGAGACCAACGATGGAATAATAGCTATCGCAGTTAGCATACAAGCGGCAAACACTACGATCAGCGCCAGATAAAACCACAAGTTGTGTAATAGTTTGCCCAGTTCGCTCCATTCGAACGAACCTATAGCTGATGGGTCAGGCATCATGTGGGGACTTTTTCACCATATTAGCGACGGAATCATAACGGCCACTCAACGTTGGCAAAGTGAAAATTATCACAGAAGAAATTTCAGTGTCAAGGGAAAACGGTCGACCATATCACAAATCTGCGTATTTGCTGAGGACAGGTTAGTATTCAACCGAGTTTACAGCCATTAACAGCTTTCCTAATCATGAAATAACGGCAACACTTCGCGTCCGAACAACTGCAGTTGTTCGAAAGCCAGATTCGACGGACACATGGGGCGAACAACAAATTTGGTAGCTCCGGCGTTTGAATATTTCGTAATCATGTCAGCAACATGTTGCGGCGTCCCGAGTCCGCAATAATCGTTCATAGAAACTTCCGGTCTTTGTCGGATCAAATATGGAGATGCTACTGTCGATGCCTTTTCTGTAGTAGGGGCGATGCAAAAACCTAGCATGGATCCTATGTGATCTTCGTCTACAACTCTGTCGTGTTCCGAGGCCGTCTCAAATATGACTTTTATTCCCCGTTCGATTTCCTCTGGGGTTGCTTGAGACACTAACCAACCATCACCGACTCTCCCAGTTCTTCTCTGAGCAGCTTTGCTTCTGCCGCCTATCCAGATTGGAGGTCCGGGCTTTTGGATTGGTTTTGGTAGAATCGACACATCGCGAAAACTGTAGAACGCTCCTTCATGTGTAACGGTATCCTCCGCCCACAACCGGCGAATAATTTCTATCGACTCGTCAGAGCGTCTACCTCTACCATCTTTGGTTATCCCACTAGCTTCATAGTCTGCGGGGTCTTCTTGTCCTATTCCAATCGCCGGGAGGAGTCGCCCATTGGACAGGTAATCTAGGGTTGCCAATTCTTTCGCTAGCAATACAGGGTTGCGCATAGGCAAAGCTAAAACGCTCGTTCCGAATTTCAACGAGTCCGAATAACCAGCTACCAGAGACATGGCGACTATGGGTTCAAGAGGAAACCGGTCACCTATGATGCGGTCGCTCAACCAAATCGAATCGAAGCCGACATCGTCGGCCATTTCGACCAGGTCCCTTAGAAGCGGCTGCCCTGCAGGCCCGATGGGAATTTGGCCCGGAGCAAAACCTATCCGGATCTTCATAAGTGCAGACCTCTTGTTAACCAGTGGTTGTGTTGTCCCACCATCCGCCCTTTTCAAGAACCTGGTTCCAAAATGAATCAAAACTTACGTCTTGTACTGAACCTCGTTGTAACCCATGTAACTCCCTAACTTGATCTTTCAATAC
>VEXF01000032.1 GCA_009391275.1 SAR202 cluster bacterium AD-804-J14_MRT_500m
CATGCAAATCAAGGATTCAAAACGAGTGTTTATACCTGTTTCCTCTAAGACTTCCCGTACGACAGCATCTACTAAATCCTCCCCAGACTTCAACGTGCCCCCTGGAAGTTTATAGTAAGGTAGTCTGTTATTGGGGCGGTGCCTTTCGCAAACCACTAGGAGTTCTCCTAAGTCATTAATAACGACTCCCCCGGCTCCCGCATAATGAGAGGCAAACGGCGGGATGTAAGCGCCATCAGAAAGCTGCAATGTCAGCATTAGGTAATCATCTCCAGCGTGATGAAATTGGAATCCGGCGTCTATTGCTCTAGGGATCAGTGATGCTTTGCACAACGGCACTTGCAGCCAAACTACTAGGTATTCGTCATCTCCCCATGATTTTATGGATCTGTCCAGACTTTTAATGAAACATTCTGGATCCTTTGGAAGCTTGTCGGGTGAGACAACAATACCCTTAAAAGGATTGATTGTAGAACTTAGTATTTCCATTTATACCTTCTCGAGAGGATGGTAGGTAAGTGACGGCGGAATCGTCAAATATTTAAACCTTAAACAGCATTCTACAACACAGGCGCTGTGACTAGATCAAGGATCGGATCCTGTTAAGTCAGGCTATCTGCCGACATCGTGGTACACTTGTTGGCACCATGGAAGCAATGAGTCTTAATGTTCGCTTCTTTGCTTTGTACCGTGAACGGGCCGGCGTCTCTGATGAGAGCTATACAGTGCCTGGTGATATTACGGTGTCTTCGCTTGTCGATATCATACGTGTGCGCCATCCTAATTTAGCTCCCCCGGAGGTAAGCATAGTAGTTGCGGTCAATGGTGATTATGCGAGTGCAGAGATGAAGTTATTGAATGGAGACGATATTGCTCTAATACCACCTGTGAGTGGAGGTCTCAATTGATACAAATCACTCAAAGTATGCTGGACCCAATATCTGTGACGGAGTCAGTTCGTAACGATGCTAACGGTGCAGTTGTTACTTTCGTTGGTACTACGAGACGGACATCTGAGGGAAAGCAAGTACTCTATCTGGAATACGAAGGTTATGAGGCAATGGCAACCAAGAAGTTGGAACAGATATGTCAAGATATTAAAACGCAATGGCCAATGTTAGATCTATCCATAATGCACCGATTGGGCCGTCTTGAAATTGAAGATATAAGTTTGGTAGTAGCCGTAGCATCTCCGCATAGGAAGGAAGCTTTTGATGCTTGTTCCCATGTGGTGGACAGGATCAAAGAGATTGTACCGATTTGGAAAAAGGAGGTGTTTGAAGACGGTGAGGCTTGGGTCGGCTGTCAGTCACACCAGATACCGACGGTTACGAGCACCTCTTGATACTTTGTGAAAAATTTTGCATAATCTATAGCTAGTTTCCTGGTGGTTAGAGCGGGGTGGCTCCACCCGTTCCCATCCCGAACACGGAAGTGAAACGCCCCAGCGCCGACGATACTGCTCTGGTGACAGGGTGGGAAAATAGGCCACCGCCAGGGAAATACTAACAACAGTTAGGTATTGGTGTCAGCACGGGTTTGCGTGCTGATGATCCGAGCTGGTCGAACTTGCGTTCGATGAGCTTAGCCGGGAACCAAATGAACACGAAGATGAACCCCCATAGCTTTACACCTACGAGATTCTCAAAGTCTTTGAAAATTTTCAGGCTTTCCCATGCCATAGACGAGGTAATTGGGTTCGAATAGTGCATCCTCAAAATTGCTTGTGACCGTCCCGTTGAACCCGATCCTAGTACATCGCGTTCAACAAGCACTGTATCCTTCATACCTAGATTAGCCAGATTATACAAAGTGCTGCACCCCATTACCCCACCACCAATGATTACTGCTTCCGCGGTTGATTTCATTTACAATATCCGCCTTATCATCTTTAAATATTTGCAGTAAGAGAAATATTCGTAGTAAAAGGAAAATCGATAGCTCGAGTAAGTTGACCGTAAACTGCCAAGGATACTATATTGTGTTCTACAGCCAAACAAAACTGTATCAAGTCAAGAAGACCCAAAACTTTATTAGCAGGTGTTGGACATGGTTACTTCCGCACAAGAAGTGCAAATGGACCAAAAGGGACTCGATAACGTAAAAGCAATTTTTAACAAACAGATCGACCAAGGTCTTCACCCTGGAGCAGCTATGGCTATATATAGACACGGCAAACTAGTACTAGATCTCTACGGGGGGATAGCTAACACCGACATAGGCAAGAAGGTAGACAAGGACACTTTGTTCGTAATCTTTTCTTGCACTAAAGCCTTGGCGGCTTTTTGTTCACATATCATGTGGTCCAGAGGAATGATAGAGTTGGGCCATTGGATGTCTGAGTACTGGCCAGAGTTTGCCAACAACGGAAAAGAAGACGTGGAAGTACGCCACATTTTGACTCATACCGGTGGATTCCCTGATACACCACCAGAACTCACACCTGACAAAATGACAGACTGGGGCACAGCTGTCACCGCGATGGAAAACGCTAAACCAAAATATAAGCCGGGTGAAGTCATTTCTTACCATTCCCTCAACTTTGGCTGGGTAATCGGTGAAGTCATTAGACGGATCGACGGCCGACCTATCAGCCAGTTCCTCAAGGAAGAAATTACCGGACCCCTAGGGATGAGTGACTTTTATCTAGGACTGCCCGCCGACCTAGAAAGCAGAGTGGCTAAAATGAATTGGATGGTTGAAGAAGAAGAACCAGAATTGGTTGAATTATTCAATCGCCCAGAGTTTCATCAAGCTGTCATTCCCGCAGCAAATGGTATCAGCACTGCACGAGATCTGGCCCGGTTTTACGCAATGTTATCCATGGGGGGAACCCTCGACGGTGTAGACATCGTACGACCGGGAATAGTCAGGGGGATGGCTGTACTACAAGAAGAAGGCGATGACATAGGCAACAACAGGTACGTTAAATTAGGACTCGGAGTCGCCATAGACGATCCTGCGATGGGCCAACATCGTGGCCATGAACGTTACGGAGTTACTTTTGGTCACGGAGGGTTGGGAAGCAGCATTGCTTGGGTAGAGCCAGATGAGCGTCTAGCAGTCGCCATTATCACCAACGGCGTCCGAGACAGAGCTTCAAATACGGAACGACTGGCAGAGTTATCCGACGCAGTAAAGCAAGCATGCCTCTGACACCTCGTATGAGCTAAGGGATCCGACGTTCACCGAGGGTCTCCCAACCCAAATATCAAAGAACGTCGATCCCAGCCCTTGCTATATCCTCGTCCTCCTGGGAAGTACCACCGCTAACGCCCACCGCACCAATTACATCCCCGCCCCTCATAATTGGAAGCGCCCCCTGTCCCGGAACAAAATTTCCGGCCTGAGAAACGATCATCGCCTGCATGACTGGCGTACTAGCTCGTTCTGTCAAATCACCACTCGGTACCCCGAAAGTTACGGAAGCCATTGCCTTACCTCGAGACAATACCGGGGATCTCCATGAAGCACCATCTAAACGCACCATAGTTAGGAGATCCCCACGGCCATCTACTACTGATATCCCGACTTTTATTCCCATATTTTGAGCTTCGGCCTGTGCCGCGCTGAGTATCCTCTGAGCTTCTGATGTGGTCAATCCCACAGGTCACCTCTTTCTTGTGATGATGAATTTAGATCAAGCAGCGGCGCTTCAACCATGTCTTCTAAGACCCAGAAAGGAAGGCTTGTATAAGTTCTCCCAAACGGTTTTGTTCCGAAAGGACGTCCGAGGGCTCTACAGGCACGGGGAGTTGATCCAACTCATCTTTGATTGGGCCTACAAGTACCGCTGCTTCTTTTTCCGACAAATTCCACTGTGTGATGACATCTTCAGGACTCCATTGAACAATTTGACGAAAGCCATAGTCAGCTATTGCTTTATTAACGATCTCCTCAAGTGTGGTCATGCGATCCTCCAGCTTAAACCCCAGTGTTCATAGTCCTGTGTCCACCATCAGCAATGATTGTCTCACCGCTGATATATGCCGCATCGTCTGATGCTAAATAAAGTGTCACGTTGGCTATGTCATCGGCCGTACCAATCCGCCCCATGGGATGTGTTTCTATAGCTTGTTGAATTGCTTCCGTGCTTTGGGTACTTCCTCTGGCTTGCGGCGTATCTACCGTTCCCGGAGCTATACAGTTAACTCTAATTCCACTCGAGGTGTACTGACTCGCTGCTAACGTCGTCAGATGAATCACACCTGCTTTACTAACCGAGTACGGCAAAGATCTAGTGTACGGTCGTATACCAGCCATAGAAGCTATGTTTACTATCGAGCCGCCCCCAGCGTTAATCATTGCGGGTATAGCTGCTTTGCAGCAAAAAAAAAGCCCCTTTAAATTCGTGTTCATTATGAGATCCCAGTCCCGTTCTTCTACTTCAACTAGAGGTGGAGTTAATACGAGAACCCCAGCAGCATTTACCAGAATATCTAACCGACCAAAGCGGTCAACCGTAGCATCAACCATTTCTTGTACTTGGCCCCACTTGGATACGTCGACTCCGATAGAATCCACATCAGGACTTAGCTCCCTGGCAGCACTCAGGGTTTGTTCTGATCCGGTTCGATTGCGGTCAGCTACCATTACCTTGGCCCCCTCCCGTGCGAAAAGCACCGCCGTAGCGCTTCCAATCCCGGAAGCCCCACCGGTAACTATCGCCACCTTACCCTTTAATCTATCCACCATCTCTGGAGCTCCCTTCTCTATTAAAGAACCTGATGCAAGAGATTTACCCTAATTCAAATCGGCGGTCTCAATATTATATTTACGGATATTCGGGCAAGCAACCTCCGACATCACTTTTCGCACGATATACGTGGCTTGTTCAAGATTTTAGCTAGATTTTTCAGATACTCCACAGACTATCGTTCACCTGACTCTATGGCCCATGTAAAATCAAGTAGTGAACCGTTTGGAAGCAATTCCTTGGATTGTCGCCTATGTGGCCATGATCGCGCTAGCACCCGCTGTAGTGTTCTTAACTGCATCAATCCTGACATGCCTAGGATTCTTCCTGAAGGATCTGAAATACAACCTATCCAAACGTCGGCGTAAAAAACTTCAGCTTCTTGAACTACATATCGTCACCCTGAACTAACCGCTTGTCTTCTATCAGAAGCTACACACTTAGCAGATCTATCGCGGCACTAACCTCCGTTAAAACCATGTCCTCTTCATCAAGCACCATAGTTTGTTTTAATGCAGCCAACGCTTTTTCTCCGCCTAACTCACCTAACGCCCAAGCGGCGTGAGCCCTCTCCAACGGTGTTCCATATTGTAGGATTTTAGCCAACGCTGGCACGGCGCTCCTATCTCCAGAATTGCCCAGAGCCACACACGCATTCCTTTTTAGACCCTCCAACTTGGCCCTCTTTATAGGGCTTTTCGCAAAACGTAGTTGGAACTCACCCTGGGTTAGACTCAAGATTTCCAGAAGCTCTAATGTAGTGAATCTCTTTTTCTTAAACGCCTGTTCGCTACTATACAAAGTGGAAACATTCACTGGACATACGTCTTGACAAATATCACATCCAAACACCCAATCAGACATTTCTGCTCGAAGCTTCTTCGGAATGACCCCTCGATTCTCTATGGTGAGGTGTGAGATACATCGTTGATTATCTATGACATACGGTGCAACAATGGCTCCTGTCGGACAAGAGGTTATGCATTTTACGCAGCTACCGCAGTTCGTTTTTAAAGGCTCATCAGGTTCCAAGTCCAAGTCTGTCAGCACTTGTCCTAGAAATATCCATGATCCAAATTCGGAACTAAGAATGTTGGTATTTTTGCCAAACCACCCTAGACCTGCCCGCTGAGCCACAGCACGATCTAACATTGGGCCATCATCCACATACCACCTACCTAGAACACCTGTCTGAACGTTCTGAGATAGCTGAAAAACGAACTCTTTCATCCGCGCCTTCATTACCTTGTGATAGTCATCACCCCAGGCATATTTGGCCACACGTCCTTTAGTAGTATCCAACTTAATATTTTCCGAAACTTTGTAGCTCATGGCAAGGGAAATTATAGACCGAGCCTCAGGAAGCAGTGCCAAAGGATCAGTTCCTCTCACTACTCTTGCCGGCGAATACCACGATAAACCCTCCATCAAGCCATCCTGTATTCTTTGTAAAGCCACGCCACGATGGGCTCGAAATTCTTCGGCTTCGCACACTCCGACCAGGTCAAACCCCAGTCCGAATGCTATCTTTTTCACTACCTCTTTTGAGATTTTATCGCGTCTTATACCCATTTAGAGGCCTTTGATATCGTTTGATACTATCCAATACGATAAACCACATCGTCACAATGGTTTGCGGGACAAGTAACCTTCATTCAGGCCATGCCAAAATTGGATTGATTGTTCACCACGAATCCAGCACAGAAAAATCTGGTTTCCATTTTTTCTAGATGGAAAATCTATCAATCCAGATCTGATATCTCTTACAAAAATTCCCTTGTCATTGATTTCCTGGATGACAGTGGAGATTTGCTGTTCGGCATTTTTAAGCGCGGTTTCAGCAATAGATAGTTCTTTGACTATCTTGCTATGCCCGTTGCTTTTTCCTTTGAGCAGCTTCTTGTTTATTTGTGCTTGGGATGTTTGTACTATTCCCGACGCCTCATCACCCTGTTTAAATAAATCCTCCAACCAAGGGATCAAGCGTGAAGCTGTTTCCAGTGTAAATTCTTGATTTTGCATATAGCAATACTTTATAGCATCCAATGTCGGACAGGAAGTCGCATATGATGGATGTGATTCAAAAAAACTACAATGCTTGACAGCCTCTGGTTGAATTTCTAGTATCGGTAAGGGATTAGCCACAGAAAGGATTACCTTTTGACTGAAACTCTAAAAAGGACCGCACTCTACCAAGCACATGTTGATTCTCGAGCTCGCCTTGTTCCATTTGCCGGCTGGGAAATGCCCCTTCAATACACTGGGATATTGAATGAAACCAAGGCAGTACGAACTAAAGGCGGAATCTTCGATGTTTCACACATGGGACGAGCCTACGTCTGGGGGCCTCAAGCCACCCAATTAATGGAATGGATCCAGACAGGAGCTATAGGCAACCTCAAGAACTCCAGAGCAAGATACTCTTTGGTATGTAACGAAGAAGGTGGCATCATAGATGACACCGTCACTTATCGCCTCGAAGAGAACAGTTATTTACTAGTATGTAACGCCTCGAACAGAGAGGCTGTCATGAATTGGATCAACTATTGGAGATCACAAAGGTTCTCCGATACCCATGTTGATGATGTTACTTTGCAAACGGTTATGATTGCCGTACAAGGTCCTGCTAGCGCCCATTTAATGAACGATTTATGTGACGGTGAACCATCTAGCATGAGATTCTTCAGTAGCATGGAAACTAGGACTAACGGGCTAAAAGCCTTCCTTGGCAGGACCGGATATACAGGAGAAGACGGATTTGAAGTTATAGTTGATGCTACGGATGGACCCCAACTTTGGAAAACGCTTGTTTCTGAAGGAATGACTCCTTGTGGGCTTGGATCTAGGGACGTCCTCCGACTCGAAGCAGGACTTGCATTGCATGGTTCCGATATCGACCTCTCCACTTCACCTCTGGAAGCAGGTTTGGACAGATTCGTTAAATTGGAAAAAGAGTTCTCGAGTGCTCCGGTGTTAAGGAAACAACAGGACGAAGGTATAAAACGAAGATTAATAGGCTTAACTGTAAATGGACGTAATATCCCACGTCATAATTATCCTATCGTTCACAAAAATAATGAGGTGGGGCACATTACTAGCGGCGGCTATTCTCCGACGCTTGACACAAATATCGCCATGGGCTATGTTTCCACCGGTTTGCCCAAGCCCAACGAATCGCTCCAAGTGAATATTCGTGGGCGGCTCGTCGATGCCACAATTACTCAGCTACCTTTTTACTCAAGGAAACAAACCTCATGAACCCTCAGGATCGAAAATATTCCAAAGAACATGAGTGGGCAAAAGAAGGATCGAATGCCCGCATAGACATAGGAATCACGGACTTCGCTCAGGACCAACTAGGTGATATTGTCTACATTGACCTTCCTAAAGTCGGATCTTCTATAATCCAATTTGAGAAATTTGGTGAAGTGGAATCTGTAAAAGCTGTTTCCGATCTTTTCTCCCCCGTAAGCGGCGAGGTAATAGAAGTCAATCAAGAGATCACAGATCATCCTGAGTTGGTCAATGATGACCCGTTTGAAAAAGGGTGGATATTAGCGGTGAAATCAGAATCTACGCGAGATATGGAAAACTTGCTCACGTCCGAACAATACGACAGCTTTCTAGAGTCTGAGGCTCACTAACCATGCAGACTCCCAGCCCTTCTCCATTTCCAAGCCACTACATGCCGAACACGGAGAGCGATCGAGCTGAGATGCTTCGTGTGATTGGGTTATCCTCTGTAGATGAACTGTTCACCGATATCCCAGAACGTCATCGAAACCCACCCCTTGATATTCCCCCACCATTATCCGAATTAGAGTTGCGATCTGAATTAGCGAATCTAGCCGATAAAAATGTACATGCCGGAACACAAGGATGGTTCCTTGGATCCGGAGTCTATAATCATTTCGTTCCAAGTATCGTTAAGCCCATTATAACCCGCGGGGAATTCTTAACCTCATATACCCCGTACCAAGCTGAGGCGAGCCAGGGCACTCTACAATATGCCTACGAATTCCAAACGTTGATCTGCAATTTGATGGGAATGGACGTGGCAAACGACGGAATGTATGAAGGTGCGTCTAGCTTAGCAGAAGCTGCTCTCATGTCATGCCGAATCACCCAACGAGAAGACATATATGTTCTAGATACGGTATCTCCAACTTATAGACGGGTTCTAAAGAGCTACGCAGAACCTCAAGGCTTAAACATCCACACGTTGAGCGCTACCAACACGCGGCTTCCTGATGGTGCAGCCTGCCTCATAGTCCAATACCCTAATTTTTTTGGATATATAGAAGATCTCGCCTCTTACCAGATCCAGACTCAAAATGCAGGTGCAATGTTCGTAGTCTCTGCAGATCCCGTTGCAATGGGTTTATTTAAATCTCCGGGAGAATATGGTGCAGATATCGTAACAGGCGAGGGTCAGGGCATCGGTGTGCCCATGAGCTACGGCGGTCCTTATGTTGGATTGTTCTGCACTCGAAGCCAATTCGTTCGACAAATGCCAGGCCGCCTTGTTGGTAGAACCGTGGATCAAGACGGAGAGATCGGCTATGTGCTAACCCTTCAAACCCGAGAACAGCACATTAGGCGCGAGCGGGCTACAAGCAACATCTGCACTAGCCAAGCTCTCCTTGCGTTGGCCACCACCATAACGTTGGCTGCACTAGGACGGCAAGGATTACGACACGTAGCTGAGCTTTGTTATCATAAATCTCATTATGCGGCGTCAATCATCAGTAACATCCCCGGATACTCCCTACCGCTTTCCGGAGTCTTTTTTAAAGAAATGGTGGTCCAATGTCCAGAAAACCCAGATATTGTTAACGAAAGGTTGCTCGAAAAAGGGATAGTTGGTGGACTTAACATTAGCGATCAAATACCAAACTGTATGCTCTTGTGCGTCACAGAGATGAACAGCCGACAGCAAATAGATGACATGACTAACGTTCTCAGGGAATTCAGCCAATGATTCAATCTAAAGATCAAAAGCGTGCCCTACTTATGGAAAGAAGCGTTCCTGGTCGAGTAGGTGCATCTCTCCCTCCACTAGATGTCCCATCTCACCAAATGCCTGCCGCAAATCTGCTTCGTTCGACTCTAGATTTGCCCGAACTCACGGAGCCCGAAGTTGTTAGATACTTCACTAACTTAAGCCAGCTTAACTTCTCCATAGACACTCATTTCTACCCTCTCGGTAGTTGCACAATGAAGTACAACCCTAAAATTAATGATGAAGCGGCATTCCTTCCAGGATTCGCCACAATTCATCCCGGTCAGAAAGAGATGCAAGTCCAAGGCGCCCTGGAGCTGATGCATAGGTTGCAAGGTTACCTTGCAGAAATCACAGGAATGAGTGCTGTCAGTTTGGCTCCACTCGCCGGGGCTCAAGGCGAACTTAGTGGCATCCTAATGATACAAAAACACCACAAAGATGCGGGAGAGCCACATCGACGCAAGATACTAATTCCCGACAGCGCCCACGGGACTAACCCGGCCTCCGCCGCCATGGCTGGTTTTCAAGTCGTATCCATACCTACTGATAACGAAGGTAATGTCGATTTAGAAGCTCTGCTTAAGGAGGCTACACCCGACCTTGCTGGAGCAATGATCACTTTGCCGAGCACTCTGGGTTTGTTTGACAGACAGATTGTAAAAGTGTGCGAAATAATCCATAACTCAGGAGGACTTATATACGCTGACGGAGCGAATATGAATGCCTTGTTGGGGCAGGTAAAGATGGGTGACTTGGGATTCGACGTAATACACCTTAACCTGCATAAAACATTCAGTACCCCACACGGGGGGGGAGGCCCCGGAGCAGGCCCCGTATGCGTTCAACCCTCCCTAGAACCGTACCTGCCAACACCTGTAGTTGAACAGCGTCAACAAAACGGTACAACCAATTATACTTTAAGCACCCCAGATAAAAGCATCGGGAATCTATCTGCATCTCACGGGAACTTCGGAGTTTTAGTCCGCGCATATACTTATATAAGGACGCTGGGCGATTCTGGACTCCGCAATATCAGTGAAAATGCAGTCCTCAATGCAAATTATCTTCTTTCCCGTCTGAAACATATCTACAATCTTCCATTTGATAGGCGATGTATGCATGAGGTTGTGTTCTCCGCCGGTTGGCAAAAAGACAAGGGAGTACGGGGTCTAGAAGTCGCCAAACGACTTCTAGACTATGGATTCCACGCCCCTACCATGTATTTCCCCCTGACTGTAGAAGAGGCCTTGTTGATAGAACCTACCGAGACAGAATCAAAAGAAACTCTTGATCTGTTCGTTGATGCCATGATCGAAATTGACAAGGAAGCAACCGAATCTCCAGAGTTAGTCAGGGGAGCGCCTCATTCAACTCCTGTTAAACGGCTAGATGAAGCCAGAGCTGCTAGGCAACCAGACTTACGCTGGCAACAAAGGTAGAACCTCTATGCCGATCGTGAACAACGATTCTGCCCCTGAGATCCCGTGGAGGCCCAATTACAGAGTTTGGCAGGTTGCCGGCGGCGACGAAACCGTTGATTGTACTTTGCACTACAGCACCATTAAACCCGGTGCAGGTGCCCCTTTACATACTCATGAAACCGACGAACTGATAGTAGTTCTCGAAGGTAGTCTCGAAGGCCGGATAGGAAACTCAAGCAAGGTTGTCCGAGTTAATCAAACCATGGTCATTCCCAAGGGAATCCCGCATGGATTCAGCGCCGTTGGACCAGATATATCTAAAGCCCTTGCCTTCTTCCCATGTAGAGACGGACAACAAGGTACTCAATACTTGGAAGGCGGCCCTCCCGCAGCTTACAAATAAATCATTCGGGCAGCACAACCTCATCTCGCTCTTAGTTCCAAAACTAAGCTTTTGTATAGTTAGTCGGTGCACTCTACTATTCAGGGCCGAAATCCTTAATGCGTTTCAGCAAGGAATGTTCTATAGCCGTCGAGAGATTAGGCGCGAAAATATATTCCATCCCATCTAGCTGAGCGATCTTGGATTGAGATGATGCAGGGATTACACAATGTTTGAATCCTAGACGTGACGCCTCCCTAAGCCTTCGCTCCATATGGGGAGCCGAGCGAATTTCCCCGCTAAGCCCGACTTCTCCCACAGCTGCTAATTCAGGCTTGAGTGGTGAGTTCTTAAAACTTGAGGCAATAGCTAAAGCCAATCCGAGATCAGCAGCGGGTTCTGTGATGCGGATCCCTCCAGCTACATTAGTTATCACATCCTGGTTCGACAAATTAAGCCCAGATCGGCGACTAAGAACTGCGGAGACCATCATCATGCGATTATAATCTACACCGTTGGCGGTACGCCTAGGCGTTGGCATAGTACTTGGTGCCGTCAGGGCCTGGATTTCGACTAATATCGGTCGGCTGCCCTCTAATATCGGAACTACCGCAGAACCTACCGTAATTGGGCTGCGCTCTTCTAGCAAAACCTTTGAAGGATCCAACACCTCTTCGATTCCTCTTCCACTCATTTGTAACATTGCTACTTCATTGGTCGAGCCGAATCTATTTTTAGTACTCCTTAGTAAACGGTAATCTCCGAGATTCTCTCCCTCTAAATAGAGAACGACATCTACCATATGTTCCAATACTCGGGGCCCTGCTATTGTCCCGTCCTTAGTCACATGACCGGCTAGAAGCAAGGGTGTAGAAGTTGCTTTACCCCAACGCATCAGCCGGAGTGAACATTCCCGCACCTGTGTAACACTGCCTGGCCCAGATTGAGCGTCTTCGGTGAATAAGGTCTGTACTGAGTCCACAACAGCAACACTAGGTCTTATCTGTTCAAGATTAATCAATATTAGGTCAACATTCGTTTCAGGCAGCAAAAATATTCTATCTCCAGATATGCCAAGTCTTTCTGATCTTAGTTTAATTTGACGATCTGATTCTTCACCGGAGACGTATAGTACCGTGTTACCCTGGCTCGATACACATGCTAACGATTGCAATAACAAAGTAGATTTACCAACACCGGGCTCTCCCGCAAATAGCACCAAAGAGCCACGAACAAGTCCACCCCCCAATACACGATCTACCTCTTGTAGTCCTAAAGAAATACGTTCCTCATCTTTCGTATCTACGAGAGACAACTGAGTGGGGTGTACCTGAACATCGGATGTCCAATTAAAACTCTTAGCCCGATTAATAACGCGTGGTGCCTCAACCAATGGTGTACGTTCACCACAAGCTGAGCAGAATCCCATCCATCTAGAACTTTCGTGCCCACAGTGCTGGCAAAAAAAGTTCGATTTTTTATCAGATCGATTAGGCATTACGGAACACCTGCAACGGTTGTCTTATTCTCTCAGTGCTAACATTCGCCCCAATCCAGTTTTCTTGATCTATTATATGAAGATAATATCAGTTAGCCGATTTTTATCTCTCAGCCCATAAAAAAACCGACCTGACTTTTTAGTCAGGTCGGTTTTTTTAATTATTTCCGGTCCTTATGTAGTAGCAGTCCCAGAGACTACCGCCATTTCTTTAACTTTAGCTTTGATTTTGACTATTATCTCACCATCCTGAAGTTCGACAACTGCGATATCTCCAGATCCAAGTCGACCCTCTAGAAGCTCCTCAGACAGCTTATCTTCCACTTCATTCTGGATCATACGACGCAATGGTCGAGCACCAAAATTAGGATCATATCCTTTTTCAGCTATATATTCTTTTGCTTCAGTGGTCACTTCTAAACCGATTTGCTTCTCTCCCAAATGTTCGTCAACCTCCACTAACAAAAGATCGACTATGTTCAAGACCTGATCCCTACTCAACGCATGGAAAACAATGGACGAGTCGATCCTATTAAGGAATTCAGGTCTAAAGAACCGTTTGACTTCTTCCAACACCTTGTCACGCATCTTGTTGTATTGCTGCTCGTCGGTTTTAGCAGCTTCAGATTTCAAAGAGAACCCAAGAGTTTGTTCACGGCTAATCAGGTCGGATCCCAGGTTACTTGTCATCAGTATGATCGTATTTCGAAAATCTACTCTTCTACCCTTGGCATCTGCGAGATGCCCATCATCAAAGATCTGGAGAAGAATATTGAACACGTCCGGATGTGCTTTCTCGATTTCATCTAACAAAATAGCTCGATATGATTTCCGCCGAACTGCTTCAGTAAGTTGACCCCCTTCGTCATATCCTACGTATCCTGGGGGTGCTCCTATTAATCTAGCGACGGTGTGTCTCTCCATAAATTCGGACATATCAAGACGGACCATGGCATCTTCGCTGCCAAACATGAATTCAGACAATGCCCTTACCGTCTCCGTTTTACCAACGCCCGTAGGACCGAGCAACATGAAGACACCTACTGGCCTCCGGCGATCTTTCAAGCCTGCGCGGGCCCGCCGAACTGCTTTGGAGATGCTCGTAATCGCCTCATCCTGGCCCACTATACGTTTATGCATCTCATCTTCCATGTGCAACAAACGTTGAGTTTCCTCTAAAGCCAATTTAGTCACCGGAATCCCTGTCCACAAGCTCACCACTTCCGCAACATCTTCATCGGTAACTGTAGGTTGCTCATGGGCTGCCTGTTCACCTTGCCACTCCTCTTTCTGTCCTTCGAGTTGTTCTTCCAGACGCTCCTCGCGACCGCGAAGCTCTGCCGCATATTCGAACTGTTCTCCACCTATAGCATCATCTTTTTCTTTTCGGACACTTTCAAGAACCCGCATTGTTTCTGTAACAGACAGCGGGGTGTTGCTGTAACGGAGCCGCACACGCGAGGCAGCTTCATCCATGACATCAATTGCTTTGTCCGGCAAAAAACGATCCGGTATGAACCGTGCAGCCAAACTTGAGGCAGATGCCAAAGCTTCATCAGTTATGGCTACCTTGTGGTGCTCCTCATACTTCTTCCTAATTCCTTTGAGAATGCTTGTGGTCTCATCAACGGTCGGCTCCTCTACCATGACTGGCTGGAACCTTCGCTCCAGGGCCGGGTCCCTCTCGACATATTTTCGGTAATCGTCCAGAGTGGTTGCGCCTATAGTTTGAAGTTCACCCCTTGAAAGGGAAGGCTTGAGAATATTCGCCGCATCGACTGCGCCTTCCGCAGCTCCGGCCCCAACAATTGTATGCATTTCATCTATAAACAAAATACAATTGGCCGAAGAGCGAATCTCTTCGATCACCTTCTTCAACCGTTCTTCAAATTCTCCCCGATATTTCGTGCCAGCAACCAGTGCTCCCATGTCCAGAGTAAGTAGTCGTTTCCCTTGTAGGGTTTCTGGTATCTCTCCGGAAACTATTCGATGCGCTAAGGCTTCGACAATTGCTGTCTTTCCTACCCCCGGCTCGCCTATAAGCACTGGGTTGTTTTTCGTGCGACGACTGATAATCTGTACGACCCGCTCCAGCTCTTTGTCTCTACCTATGACCGGATCCAATTTTCCTGACCTTGCCGCTGCAGTAAGGTCTATCCCAAGCTGGTCTAACGTCGGAGTCTTCGTAGATGAGCGGGACCCCGGATTCGAAGATGGGGCATTCTGGCTCAAAACACGATGGGTTTCCGCACGCACCTTATCTAACGTGACCCCTAAACTTTCCAGTACACCAGATGCTACTCCCTCTCCTTCACGCAATAATCCGACCAGTAAATGCTCCGTTCCGATGTATGAATGGTTCATACGTCGGGCTTCGTCTACAGCAAGTTCTATTACTTTTTTAGCTCTCGGAGTAAGTCCTATTTCTCCTTGAACTGGCTTTTCTCCCCGCCCAATAATGAATTCGACCGCCGCTCTGACTTTATTCAAGTCAATCCCTAGGTTTACCAACACCCGAGCTACAACTCCCTCCGACTCTCGAACAAGGCCAAGAAGGATATGCTCAGTACCTATATAGTTGTGATTAAAGCGTTGTGCTTCTTCTTGGGCAAAGGTGAGGACACGCCTTGCCCTTTCGGAAAATTTTTCGAATCTACTAGACATCGGTTTTTCCCTTCAGACCTTTATGATGTGCAGCTTGGGGTTTCACTTTCGATCCGCCTGGTAGAACGCTTGGGCCACTTTGGATTGAAGGTACAGGCGCATTTGACAATTATAGTTACTGCCATTCCGAGGTGTAAAGCTATGGGGGTTCATCTTCGTGTTCATTTGGTTCCCGGCTAAGCTCATCGAACGCAAGTTCGACCAGCTCGGATCATCAGCACGCAAACCCGTGCTGACACCAATACCTAACTGTTGTTAGTATTTCCCTGGCGGTGGCCTATTTTCCCACCCTGTCACCAGAGCAGTATCGTCGGCGCTGGGGCGTTTCACTTCCGTGTTCGGGATGGGAACGGGTGGAGCCACCCCGCTCTAACCACCAGGAAACTAGCTATAGATTATGCAAAATTTTTCACAAAGTATCAAGAGGTGCTCGTAACCGTCGGTATCTGGTGTGACTGACAGCCGACCCAAGCCTCACCGTCTTCAAACACCTCCTTTTTCCAAATCGGTACAATCTCTTTGATCCTGTCCACCACATGGGAACAAGCATCAAAAGCTTCCTTCCTATGCGGAGATGCTACGGCTACTACCAAACTTATATCTTCAATTTCAAGACGGCCCAATCGGTGCATTATGGATAGATCTAACATTGGCCATTGCGTTTTAATATCTTGACATATCTGTTCCAACTTCTTGGTTGCCATTGCCTCATAACCTTCGTATTCCAGATAGAGTACTTGCTTTCCCTCAGATGTCCGTCTCGTAGTACCAACGAAAGTAACAACTGCACCGTTAGCATCGTTACGAACTGACTCCGTCACAGATATTGGGTCCAGCATACTTTGAGTGATTTGTATCAATTGAGACCTCCACTCACAGGTGGTATTAGAGCAATATCGTCTCCATTCAATAACTTCATCTCTGCACTCGCATAATCACCATTGACCGCAACTACTATGCTTACCTCCGGGGGAGCTAAATTAGGATGGCGCACACGTATGATATCGACAAGCGAAGACACCGTAATATCACCAGGCACTGTATAGCTCTCATCAGAGACGCCGGCCCGTTCACGGTACAAAGCAAAGAAGCGAACATTAAGACTCATTGCTTCCATGGTGCCAACAAGTGTACCACGATGTCGGCAGATAGCCTGACTTAACAGGATCCGATCCTTGATCTAGTCACAGCGCCTGTGTTGTAGAATGCTGTTTAAGGTTTAAATATTTGACGATTCCGCCGTCACTTACCTACCATCCTCTCGAGAAGGTATAAATGGAAATACTAAGTTCTACAATCAATCCTTTTAAGGGTATTGTTGTCTCACCCGACAAGCTTCCAAAGGATCCAGAATGTTTCATTAAAAGTCTGGACAGATCCATAAAATCATGGGGAGATGACGAATACCTAGTAGTTTGGCTGCAAGTGCCGTTGTGCAAAGCATCACTGATCCCTAGAGCAATAGACGCCGGATTCCAATTTCATCACGCTGGAGATGATTACCTAATGCTGACATTGCAGCTTTCTGATGGCGCTTACATCCCGCCGTTTGCCTCTCATTATGCGGGAGCCGGGGGAGTCGTTATTAATGACTTAGGAGAACTCCTAGTGGTTTGCGAAAGGCACCGCCCCAATAACAGACTACCTTACTATAAACTTCCAGGGGGCACGTTGAAGTCTGGGGAGGATTTAGTAGATGCTGTCGTACGGGAAGTCTTAGAGGAAACAGGTATAAACACTCGTTTTGAATCCTTGATTTGCATG
>VEXF01000033.1 GCA_009391275.1 SAR202 cluster bacterium AD-804-J14_MRT_500m
ACTTTCTCAACACATGGCGTGCCTTTGAGCGCCTCATCAGTATTTGCCTTGAGTGGCACAACACGACCACGACGATATCCACCATCTGCAGTTACTACGACCTTGGACTGGCAGTCGTTTATGCGGTCCCTTAAAGACTCAGGACTAAATCCCCCAAAAACTATACTATGGGGTGCACCAATCCTGGCACATGCAAGCATCGCAATTGCCAATTCTGGGACCATAGGCATATAAAGAGTGACTCGATCACCTTTATTCACCCCAAGGCTCTTCAGAGCATTCGCAAATCTGCACACTTCACGATGGAGATCCCAATAAGTGTAAACCTTCCAATCCCCGGGTTCCCCTTCCCATATCAGAGCAGCTTTGTTGCGACGAGGACCTGATAAATGTCGATCCAAGCAGTTATAGGCGACGTTAGTCTTACCGCCTAAGAACCACTGAGCGAACGGGGGTTCCCACTCCAAGACTTTATCCCACTTTTTAAACCAGTGAAGTTCTTCAGCCCAATTTGCCCAGAATCCTTCATAATCCTTATCAGCTTCCTGATACACTTCTGGGTCACGGACATTAGCTTGGGAGGAAAATTGTGACGATGGAGGAAACGTCCTATCTTCGTGCAAGAGCGCTTCTATATTGGGAGTGTTATCAACCATGAACATTGACCTCCGGTGGGAATTCTTGAGCAATGGTTTTGTAACACAAAGACTTGGGGTAGTAAACCTAAACTATCACCACTTCAGTCTAGTAAAACCATATCATTACAATAGTCAAATACGGATTGCATCTACCGCTAGGAAGCGTAGTACTTTTTGATTCGATGTCTCCAGCGCTACAGAATACCGATCTTGGTACGTCAAATTCTTCGCGATTTTAACCTTACAATAACGTGGTAGGTTATCTTCCTGATCTAACGGAACCTAGGAATCACGTGATCACAAAACAGCCTCATGGACCCAATTGTTTGCTCTGACGACATGCGCCCGCCACAGTTCACGTCCATGACAAGCCCAGAGATACCTAGATCATCTCGGATCTGTTCTATTTTTTCGAAGACCATCGTCGGCGTACCATAGACGACATCATTTGCCAGAACCTGTTGGTATGTCATTTCAGCAAGAACCTTGCTTCTTTCAGCTCTTGCTTCAAGGGCCTTATTATCTAGACCTTCTAAAGGATCTGCTATCAGAGCTGAATCGCGTTTATAATAGATCATCGTACTGTATTCGGGATCAGATATAGCTTTTTGTTCCGTCTCAGCTACATAAACTGCTAATCTAAGGAAGATCTTTTCAGGGTCCACATGTCCGGCATCGGCTCGAGCTTTCCGGTATGTGGCTAAATTGTCTCGAACCTGTGCTTGACGCCCTCTCGCTTCCATTAAAACTGCGTGCCCCAATCTTCCGGCTAAATCAAATGACTCGGGGCTACTAGCTGCTATATATATCGGTGGATGTGGACTTTGGTAAGGTGCGGGCATAACTAAAACATCGTCATAGTGATAATAATCACCATGGAAGGTGAATCGTTCTTCCGTCCAGGCTCGAGAGATTATTTCAAGTGTCTCGAGAAATCGTCCCCGGCTTTCTGTGTATGGTTGTCTATGAGTTCGGTATGGCAAGGCAACACCGCTCCTACCAACACCAAATTCAAGTCTTCCGGCGCTCAGTTGATCTACGGTTCCCGCTTGTTCTAACAATTGCAAAGGGTTCGCTATTGGCAAAACAGAAACAGCTGTCCCGATTCGGATGCGCCGTGTGCTGGCAGCAAGAGCAGCGGCTATGCTCAACGGGGAAGAACACAAACTCCACTCGTTCGTAAAATGGTTTTCTCCCAACCAGATTGTGTCAATCCCCAGTTCTTCGGCCGCATGGAACACCTCGAACGCACCACTGAATGCCCGTTCTGATGTAATCCCATCGTGCATGGGAATTTCATTGAAAATTCCAAAATTCACAGTGCTAATTCCTTGTTGCTATTCGATGAAAATATAGGAAAAGACTCAACCCCGCAAATGGTATATAGTAAACTTAGTTTTAGAAGCGAAAGTTAGTGTACGTCGACTGACTAATAGTGTCAAAACAGGACCTGTATTAGACCTATGCGACCTAAAAATCGGTTCATCACCTGACCAAACAATTGGGTTGGCAAATAGGATCTCATCCATTCTAAAATCCTGAGATTAAAACCCCCGAACTCAATATTGCATACAAATTAGAATTCTAAGCAAGGGGATCAAAACTATGAACGACCTAGTAAAAATTAGCGCGACCGAAGCTGTAGAACGGTTAAAAACATCCGAAATATCACCATTGGATTTAATTGACGCTGCATTAGAACGTATTCAAGAGATTGATGGAACGTTAAACGCATTGCCCACTTTATGTATCGAGCGTGCTCGCGAGCACGCAAAGAGACTTACGGAACATCCTCCCAATGAAACACCGCGTGGATTTTTATACGGACTTCCAGTAGCTATAAAAGATTTGATAGAAGTCGCAGGGGTGCGATCTACATTCGGTTCGCCAATCTACGCCGATAATATCCCAGATCGATCTGATTATCTCGTGGAAACAATTGAAAAACGAGGTGGTATTGTACTAGCCAAATCGAACACTCCAGAGTTCGGTGCAGGGGGTAATACATTCAATGAAGTCTTCGGGAAAACTCGAAATCCTTGGAATACAGGGATGACTTGTGGAGGATCTTCTGGGGGATCAGCCGTTGCACTAGCAACCGGCGAGATATGGTTGGCTACCGGTAGTGACCTTGGAGGAAGTCTGAGGCTACCCGCTAGTTTCTGCTCAGTAGTTGGTTTAAGACCGACTCCTGGAAGAGTAGCAACCGGACCAAGCGAACTCCCATTTGGTTCACTTTCAGTGGATGGCCCTATGGGTCGGAACGTAGCGGATGTCGCTCTCTTCTTGGACGCTCAAACAGGTAGGCACCCAGGAGATCCAAAAAGCCTGGAATCTCCCGCTAAACCATTCACCCAGGCTGTGAAAACTGCAAAATTACCGAAAAGGGTAGCGTTCTCTCCGGATCTAGGCATAGCGCCAGTTGATGGCGAGATACAGGATATCTGTGCTGCTGGATCTCGAGTTTTTGAAAGCCTGAATGCCACGGTTGATCTGGCAACTATTGACTTTGATGGGGCAGAGGAAACCTTTCAAACGCTTCGAGCCGCACAATTTGTTGCTACATATGCCCCGATGTTGGAGACCCATCGCGACCAGCTCAAGCCTGAAGTGGTATGGAACATCGAAAAAGGTTTGAAGTTGACGGCAGACGAAATATCAAAAGCAGAGCGGGCGAGAGGAAATCTATATCACCGCGCTGCTAAGTTCTTCGAACAATACGACTTGTTGGTATGCCCAGCATCATCAGTTCCCCCTTTTAACGTCGACCTTCGATACCCCACACACATAGGAGATGTCGAACTAGACAACTACATCGCATGGGCGTTAATAACTTTTGCTATAACCCTAACGGCTAGTCCAGCCATCTCTGTGCCTTGCGGCTTCACCAAAACAGGTCTACCAGTAGGGTTGCAAATGGTCGCCCCAAGAGGTCGAGAGGATCTTTTACTATCCGCAGCCGCTGCTTTTGAGGGATCAATAGGATTATCCTCAAATACCCCGATTGACCCTATCCCGATGATAGAGCAACTAAATTGATCTAAATGGACCGGAGGAAACTTATGTCCAGTGATTCCGATATAGAAAAACTAAGCGGCACCCCTAAATCTATGCTAGATACTCCTGTTTTCTTGATAGATTTGGATACCATGGAAACCAACATCGCAAAAATGGCAGACTATTTTGCCAGCCGCCCTTGTAACTTACGCCCCCACATGAAGCATCACAAGACACCCGAGATCGCCCAATTACAATTATCAGCAGGTGCTATAGGAGTATGTTGCCAAAAGCTCGGTGAAGCCGAGGTAATGGTGGCCGCAGGTATCACGGACATTCTAGTTACATACGAGATTGTCGGAAGTACAAAGATTCACCGGCTCATGAACCTAAACAAAAACGCGGATGTGAAAGTTACGGTGGATGATGCTTCAAATGTTTCAGACCTATCAGATGCTGCCGTCAAACATGGAGTAACCCTTGGCGTATTGGTGGACGTGAATGTAGGACAGAATCGATGCGGAGTGCCTCCCGGGGGAAAGGCAGTTGATCTAGCAAAGATTGTCTCGAAATCTCCGGGCCTAAACCTACGGGGTGTCAACGGGTACGAGGGACACCTCCAAGCAATAGTTAATCACGATGAACGAGCAAAAAAAGCCAGTGAGGCTATGGCTTGGTTGACGGAAACCGCAACGGCTATCCAAAGGTCAGGCATAGAAGTTGATATAGTTTCGGCGGGTGGCACTGGCACTTACAACACAACTGGAAATTATCCAGGAGTAAACGAAATACAGGCAGGGTCATATGTATTCATGGATGCCTCGTATCTCAAGATCACAAATGATTTTGAGGCCTCGGGCACAGTATTAGCCACAGTTATTAGCAAGCCAACCAGCGAGAGAGCAATACTTGATTCTGGCATGAAGGCGATTTCTACTGATCAGTGGCCACCATTGGTTCTAGGACTGCCTGGAATCCAAATATGCGGCGCATCCGACGAACATCTAACGATACGATTAACTGACTCCGATAGTAGACAAGTCAGACCAGGCGACAAAATCGAGTTGATTCCTGGGCACAATGACACTACGGTCAATCTGCATTCACATCTTTTTGGTGTTCGTAATGAGGCCCTGGAAACAGTATGGGAAGTTGGGGCGAGAGGACGGATACGATAAAATATTAATCCGCGGCTGGAGCAGACTCCAGACGAGCATCGCTAATCTGCCGTTGTTCTTCACGAGGAGCCATTGGGACTTCAATTGTCTTCGCAGAAATTCGCCAAAACCATAGGACTTGTCTATCCCAATTCGCCAAAACATCAGCAGCACGCGGGCTTTGAGTCAAATCCATGTGCCTTTCCAACAGAGCTTTAAGGATGCGAACATCGTCATGTTCGCCGGCCCGACGGATTTCGACCATATCACTATTAAGGCGCTGGGGGAATATGCCATCTTTATCCCAGACATATGCTATACCACCCGACATTCCAGCGGCAAAATTGTAACCAGTTTCACCTATAACTACTACTACCCCACCAGTCATATACTCGCAGCAGTGATGTCCAGCTCCTTCTACCACACCCCAAGCCCCTGAGTTCCTGACGGCGAACCGTTCGCCTGCTTTTCCTGCTGCGAAAAGACGTCCGCCAGTTGCTCCATATAATGCGGTGTTGCCGAGAATAACTGCATCATGAGGTTCAAACGCAGCATCAGGCGGAGGTTTCAATACAATTTCCCCACCACGTATACCTTTTCCAACATAATCGTTCGCTTCTCCTACGAGGGTCAACCTAATACCCGGCACAAGGAAACTCCCAAAGCTTTGCCCGGCTGAGCCTTGCAAACGGAAATCTATCGAGTCATCCGGCATCCCCATATCACCTATACGAAAAGCAATCTCCCCAGACAAACGAGTGCCTACGGCCCTGTCTTGGTTGCGAATGTCAGTCTGATAACTCAACGGCGGGTCACCGCTAGCTCCGCTGACTATCTTTTCCACAAGCGGACTTTCCAAAATCGGTGACGCTTCAATGTTTGGCTGTTTATTCCATCGGATTTTTGCGAGGCCAGTGAGTTTTACTTTTCCAATCAATGGCGAAAGGTCTAAATAATTTGCTTTTGGATGGTCCTCAACTTCCACCTGCTCCAGTAAATCAGACCTACCTATCAGGTCATCCATCGAACGGGCACCCATGGAAGCCATGAGACTCCGAATATCTTCGGCAACAAAGAAAAAATACCTTATTAGATGCTCAGGTTTCCCTGTAAATTTTGCTCTCAGGACCGGATCTTGGGACGCTATGCCGACAGGGCAAGTATTCAGATGACATTGACGAGCCATCTGGCACCCGATAGCGACTAAAGCCGAAGTACCGAACGAGAATTCTTCAGCACCCAGCAGGGCTGCCACCATTACGTCTTTAGCATGACGCATGCCACCATCGTTTCTGAGAATGACCCGGTCGCGCAGCCCGTTAAGTTCCAAAGTTTGTTGAGTCTCTGCCAGGCCCAATTCCCATGGCATACCAGCATTTTTTATTGAAGAAAAAGGTGATGCGCCAGTACCACCATCGTGGCCACTTAGGTGCACGACATCGGCTCCAGCTTTGACCACGCCAGCTGCTATAGTCCCAACACCAAAACCTGATACTAATTTCACTGAAACTCTAGCCCTAGGATTAGCCGACTTAAGATCATAAATAAGCTGGGCCAAATCCTCAATCGAATAAATGTCATGATGCGGCGGCGGGGATATAAGAGTTACACCAGGCTGGGTATAACGAATAGCTGCAATATGTTCAACTACTTTGTGTCCGGGTAGCTGTCCACCTTCGCCAGGTTTTGATCCTTGGGCCATTTTTATTTCTAGCTCGTCGGCCATTGCTATGTATTCCGGGGTAACGCCGAACCGGCCTGAAGCTATCTGTTTACTTCGAGAGTTTGAGGAATCTCCTTGGCCAATGGTCTGTCTGTAACGTCGGGAATCTTCCCCACCTTCGCCGGTGTTTGATCTGGCGCCTATACGGTTAACAGCTATAGCCAAAGTTTCATGGGCTTCCGGGGATAGAGCACCAAGGGACATAGACGCGCTAGCAAACCTTCTGACTATAGCAGCAGCGGGCTCGACCTCATCCAATGGAACTGGATCACCTAAATTATTCATACGCAAGAGATCCCGCAGGTTGACGGGAGGTTGAATTTCAACAAGTCCTTTGAAAACACCGTATTGGTCGGTATCGTTGCTTTCGACGGCATGATGGAGGGCCCGAACCATCTGCGGATTATACGAGTGGGTTTCACCATCTCGACGATATCTGTAGTATCCCCAATCGTCTAGCCGCTTTACTTCAGTAAAAAATCCACGTTGGTGCCTAGCCAGTGTCTCCCTTGCTATCCCATCAAACCCTACCCCGTCTAGGTGCGAGACAGTGCCTTCAAAACACATACCTACCACATCACGGTCAACACCCACCACATCAAATAACTGAGCTCCGAGGTAACCACTCAGAGTTGATATCCCCATTTTAGACATAACTTTAAGCAGTTGTTTTTCCAATGCATTAACATAAGACGTCACTGCTTCTTCTGAGGAAAGCAGAACTGTGGGGGAATGATTTGCCAAGTCAGCTGCAACAGAGATGGCAAGATAAGGATTGACTGCCGCAGCACCGTACCCGATCAAACAGGCCAAGTGATGTGTGTCACGAGCTTCAGCAGTCTCACATACCAAAGAACATTGCATTCTCTTCCCTGCACGAAGGAGCCTGTGATGGACAGCTCCCAAAGCCATTAACATCGGAATGCCAGCATCATTAGGATTAACACCACGATCTGAAAGCACTAAGATATTACACCCTTGATCAACGGCTTCAACCGCTTGGTTACATAGGTCCTCTACCGCTAGTTTAAGGGCTTGAGGGCCTACAGTCGCTGGGAAAGTACACTTCAGGTCTTTGGTGACAAATCCTTTACTTTCAAGATTTTTTAAGGATTCCAGTTCTTCATTGGTGAGAATCGGAGACTGCAGATGTACCAACTTACAACGATCAGGCGATTCTTGTAGAAAATTGCTTCTAGGACCCAAATAGGTGTCCAGAGACATAACAAGCCGCTCCCGCAGTGAATCAATGGGAGGGTTGGTCACCTGAGCGAATCGTTGTTTGAAGTATGAGTAAAGAAGCCTAGCCTGGGTCGATAGAATCGCTAAAGGTGTATCATCTCCCATAGAGCCTGTAGGTTCAGCTCCTTTGGCCATTGGAGCTAACATGATGCTTAACTCTTCGGTGGTAAATCCATAAGCTCTAAGAAGCCGTTGATCCGGGGATTGTGATGTCGCATCAGGTGTTTTGGAGGACAATCGTGGCAGGGAGATGAGGTTCGAGCTTAACCAGTTACTATAGGGTTTTCGGCGAGCCAACGATTTTTTTACCTGATCATTTTTAAAAACCCGTCTTTTAACGGTGTCCACAACTAACATCTGCCCTGGTGCGAGTCGACCTTTTTCCACAACCCTAGAATCTGCTAACGGAACCGCACCAACCTCGGAGGCTAGGACCACTACCCCATCCGAAGTTATCTTATATCGTGAGGGCCTTAAGCCATTCCGATCGAGTGTAGCTCCCACCTGCACGCCATCTGAAAACGCGATGGCAGCTGGACCATCCCATGGTTCTGTCACGCATGCTTGGTATTGATAAAAAGCCCGAAGCTGCGGGTTAATATTTGGCATATTTTCCCAACCTTCGGGTATAAGCATCGCCACAGAATGCGGAAGAGACCGTCCCCCATAAATTAACGCCTCTAATACGTTGTCGAGGGCAGAACTATCTGATCCACCTGACTGGCACAAGGGGTCCAATCGAATCTCCGATTCGCTTACATCATCTAACCAGGTCTCCGGTTCTCTCGCTCGCGACCAATTAAGATTCCCTCGAAGGGTATTGATTTCGCCATTATGAGCCAGAAACCGTAAAGGTTGGGCAAGATGCCAAGTCGGAAACGTATTAGTAGAATATCTTTGATGAAATAAGGCTAGTGCGGTCTGATACTCTGCGGATTGAAGGTCAATATAGAAACTATCCAATTGGGATGCTGCCATCATACCCTTGTAAACTAGGCTCCTATCCGACAATGAAGCTACGTAAAACTCTTCTATACTCTCGGATATAGCTTGTCGCTCCATCTGTTTCCTAGCAAGGTAAAGGGCTAATCTGAATCGACGTCGGCTCATGGAAGCTGGTCTAGCTACCATGAGATGTGCGAGGAAGGGCATAGTTTGTTTTGCCTGGTCTCCTAACGCCGAGGGATCAATTGGAACAGGTCGCCACCCGAGGAATGCGACACCGTTCTCTTTGATACAACGTTCGGATAACTGTTGGGCTTTTAGGCGAGCATCCAGATCAGACTCAGGAAGAAACATTACACCGATGGCCAGATCGTCCGGACATTTAGGAAACGATATCCCATGTTCAGATGCCGACTGCTGTAACAGAAAATGCGGTATTTGGGTTAATATACCCGCGCCGTCGCCAGTTTTCCCATCAGCACTTACTGCCCCTCTGTGAGTTAAATTAGAAACACCTTCTAACGCCATTTTAAGGATGTCATTACTCGTATCCCCGGAGATCCGGGCGACAAATCCCACGCCGCAACTATCGTGTTCAAACTCTGGCCTATAAAGGCCTTCTCCAGACGGGAATACCATGACTATCGGACGTTGACCTTGGATATTCGGGTTACCACCCACGAGTGAAAATTTGTCACAAAATCATCTCCTCTACTATTCGACTGGAGGTATCATAGTTTTCAAAGATATCTGTTGCCTGTCGAATACAGGTCAATGATTCACATAATATGTACGAATTCCATAACATAGCTCTTGGGTACGATATCGGGTTAGCAACAGAGGGAATGCTACCTTTGAATTATGGAAGCTACAACATTGTGAAATTTTTGTCAATCGAGCCCTAAACAGCTGATTAAACTGCATTATTACGGGTGTACATCGGTCTACACATTGCAGAATATTGTTGACATGCGTATCTCGCTACCTTATGTTTATCAACCTTGACAAAGGTTAGTGAACCCCCTCCCAGAACCTAACACAAAGGACCGAAGAGAAATGTTTCACCTCAACCACATCCATCTGAGAAGCCCAGATCCTCATAAATCTGCTCAGTGGTATGTAGAACATCTCGGAGCCAAAATAATCAGCGAAGGAAAAGGACTAGGCAACTCAATAGCGATCCGGATGGATTTGGGTGGTGCCACCATTAATGTGAGCGGATCACCGACTGGAGCCTCGCTACCAGAAGGATCTTCAGAATACCATTGGGGTTTAGAACATTTCGGGCTGGACACAAATGACATCACAGCAGCGGTAGATCAATTGAGCAGTAACGGTGTAGAAGTTCTGCTGCCTATCACAGAGATGCCAACCGGCGGGACGTTGATTGCTTATGTCAAAGGTCCAGACGAGGTTATGATCGAGTTAGTCCAGCGCAAGAGTTGAAGCTCTCTTGTCCAGCCTAGATCCCTGACACGATTGCTCGACCGATAAGCATTTCCAATTTCTTGTAAGTATCAACACAATAATCAGCTGTCAGGATTATGATATCGGGGAAATTTCATCTACAGGGACCTACTAGCCAACTTTGGCAGCAAAACTCAAATTTCCTCTAGATGATGCCGCTGGAACTCCCAAAATCCAAGATCGCTTTTGACAGCCCTTCTGGATTCTCTAATTCTAAAGAGTAGTCTCCTTCTACTTCTATAACCCGGACATCTTTCCAAAAGGCTGCCAATATCTGAGCCTCTTTGCAAGTTAGATGGGTACTGAAGGACCCGCGGAGTATAGCTACCGGACAGTTAACCTTGCCAGCATAATCTGAAAGGTCATCTGCCATATGAGCCAAGCCTTGGGCGACTCTGACATTATCGTACTTGGTTTCTACCTTACCATCCGACATTCTACGGCAATTGTATCGCACACGATGTCGGAGGGAGTTTTCGGAATCCGAAGACCGAGTGAATTTGAAATGCGTGAATGCGTCATCTTCAGAATCAAAGATTGTTTGGGATGACCTCATCCGTTCAGCTCCCTGTAGAACAGCGTCAGCTCTCTGACGTTCAGCAAAAAAATTGCTGTAGTGAGGACCACCAACCAGCAATATGGCTTGCGTTAAATCTGGGTGTGTTGCTGCGAATACCTGAGCGACACGGCCCCCTAAGGAATGCCCAGCAATAGTCACTTTACCCAACCCTATCTGCGTTATGAATAGATATAGATCTTCGGCATATTCCTCAGCAGAATAAGAACCATCTGGACGGTCGGAATCTCCATGCCCGCGTTGGTCCAAAGCAAACACTTGCATAGCACCATCAATGTAGATGGCTGTTCTGTCCCACATCAGACCATATCCAGATGAAGGATGCAGTAATATCAAATTTGGCTTGTCGGATGCCCACTGGTAATAACTAAGTTTGACACCATTAGCAAGGAAAGCACTCTTGGCAATGGGATGTCTATCTGCATAGGGCATGAAGATCCTCGCAGTTTTTGAGTAGTGAATATCCACGTCGTTATCAACACTGCCTCGGTATACTGCTTATGTCAAGCACCGGATCATCTATCTCAACCATATAATTTCCTGAAACAACCGACCTTTGAACCTTTCCACTAATATTAAGTTGGGGGGGTCGAATCAGATGAGAAGTGGACGTATAATTAACTGCGAAAGATAGCCGGGTTGGCATATGCCCGCAAACTAGTCAAGGAACATAAAAGAGGTGCTGCAATGGCTGAATATGATCTGGTAGTTCGAGGCGGAACTGTGGTGGATGGGACAGGAGTCCCGCGATACAAAGCAGACATTGCAGTAAAGAACGGGCGGGTTGCCCAAATCAGCGGTCGTATCTCTTCTGCAGGAGCCAAAGAGATCGATGCATCTGGTTGCATAGTCGGAACCGGTGCAATTGATCTACATACCCATTACGACGCCCAGTTGAATTGGGATCCATATGCTTCGCTATCGGGATGGTTCGGCGTGACCTCACTTACGATTGGCGAATGCGGATTTGGATTCGCCCCGACCAGAGCCAAAGATAGAGATCTTAATATGCGAATGATGAATCGCATCGAGGCAATTCCCTTGGAATCTATGCGTCAAGGATTGCGATGGGATTGGGAGACGTTCCCAGAATACATGGACAGTCTTGAACGCCAGGGGCTCGGAGTAAACGTGGGTCCTATGTTCCCGTTTTCCCCAATGCGGGGTTATGTAATGGGAATGATGGAAGCTCGAGAGCGAACCTCTGCCACCGAATCGGAACTCAATCAAATGAAACAAATATTTGATGAGTCCATGAAGGCGGGAGCATTTGGTTTCTCATTAGACAAGAATATGGAGGATAGACCCGAAGACGGAAGCTTTCTTCCAAGCCATGTCGCATCCAGAGAAGAATTCGTCGCCCTGGCAGAAGTGATGGGCAACTACGGTGTCGGGCATATGGGGTTGACCATGGGATATGGGCTGAGCATTGAGGAGCAGCGTGACATCCTCAGCACCTTGACTGAAATGATGCAAGTAAGTGGCAGAACACTATCTGCACTCGTTCTAGACCCTAACGAGACCGGTGATCTTGGACGTTGGAAAGAAGAAAGCTGGAACCAAGGGCTGCCGTTGATTATGCAAGACTTGTGTACACCACCCGTCGTAGGATTTCAGTTCAAGTTATCCGAATTTAATTTGTACGACTATATGCCAAACTGGGTCCAGCCATTCATTGGATCGCCAGAAGAACGATCACAAAAACTTGAAGACGCCGACACTCGAGCGCTGATGAAAAAAGATGTCAAAGATTGGCCTCATCACCGTACTGATTGGAATAGGCTGCGAGTGCTCGAGACTGTTCATCAACGCAACGGGCAATACGAAGGCATGACGGTAACCGCAATCGCGCAGTTGGTGAACAAGGAACCGATGGATGCCTTCTTAGACCTAGCTTTGGACGAAGGTCTGGAAACAGAGTTCGCGCTACCCCTAGTCGTAACAGAAGAAGAACACAAAGGACTAGAAGACAGGCTACTGGACCCCAAGACTCATATCTCTGTATCGGACGGTGGTGCCCATACAAGGTTCTCTACCACTAGTGTTTGGCCTGTTTTCTGGCTCTATTATTGGATCCGGGACAGAGAAATCATGAGCCTTGAGCAAGCCCACTATAAGATGAGTGCGTTACCAGCATGGGTCGCAGACTTCAAAGATCGAGGGACTCTGCGCGTAGGTAGCTGGGCGGATATGATTGTCTATGATCTTGACCAATTAGGCTTATTATACGAAAACCCAGTATTCGCTAACGACTTCCCCGGAGGAGAAAAACGACTGATCCAGAAGCCCACTGGCCTGAGATATACCATAGTCAACGGTACGGTGACTTTCGAGGGAAACGACTGCACAGGAGCCCTACCAGGAAAACTATTACGGAGCTACGACATGGTCGGGTAGCCGTCCGTCGTACACAAAGAGGGAATGTAGCCGCTCGGTTCTAACGAACCCGTAGACGTGGCTCAGAAGACGATCTGAATAGAGAGCAATGAAAAGGAGACCCAAATTTGGTGGCTATTCCTCTTCAATGCTCTTTCGTAGAAGAGAAACCTCGCAGGACACATTCTATACTCCTTGAGACATACTAGTTCTTGACAATGGAACTTAGATACTTGGAATCTCTATAAAGTCAGAACACGGGAAATTCCATCAACAAACTGGGCTTGAAAGATTCGTAACCCAACAAAATTTAGAATGTGGAAGGAGTGACTGATTTTTAACTCTTTGTACATTTACGACATTGCCCCGGTGAAATCGCGATTTCTTTTAGGGAGTTAATTTGGTAGTGATCATGTCAAAAGGAGCACAGAATGACTGACGACGCTCAGTTCGGATTGATGTTGCAAGGAACCAATGTAAAACGTGATGTAGAACTTGCCAAATACGCAGATACACATGGCGCTCATTCCATATGGGTGTTAGAAACAAGATTGGTATCTGATGCGATAGGACCTATGGCCGTATATGCCGCCGCCACCACTAAAGTACAAGTAGGATCCGCCGTGCTCCCTTTATGGACACGAAATCCAGCGTTGCTAGCCTCGACCTTTGCTACCCTAGATCTCTTGGCGCCAGGACGCATTATTATGGGACTTGGCGCGTGGTGGGAACCACTAGCTACTCGCGTCGGAGTGAAACGTCGTCAATCCGTCACGGCGATGCGTGAAGTTATTGAATCGGTCAGGATGCTTCTGGCAATGGGGGGTGAAGTTAACTACGAAGGTCAATACGTGCAGATGCATAACCTTTACCTTGATCACGGCGGTACGACTCCCCATTGTGTGCAATCTTATATAGGGGCTGTGGGAGCAAATATGTTGCAGCTATCTGGTCGCATCGCCGACGGAGCAGTTATTAACAGCAATCACACTACAAGTGCGGTTCGAAAAGCGGTAGAGCAGATCCAGATTGGGGCAGATTCTGCTGGGAGATCCCTTGGGGCTATAGGCCGCATGAAGATTTTGCCTGTCAAAGTATCCCGTGATAAAAAAACTATACTGAACTCGATGAAGCCTCGTCTAGCGTTGTATCTAGCACAACAGCCCCATATAGAAGGTCCTAGCGAGGCCGATCCTGAGTTGGTAAAACGAATCAAGCAAATTATTCATTGGCCAGCTACCAAAGATGAGGCGTTAAGAGGCGCAGCTTTTATCGCCGACGATCTCGTGGACAGTCTTGGCTGTTACGGCGATGAGGATGAGGTCAAATCTAGATTACATGAATACCGCAGAGCAGGCATGACCGCTCCGATCGTGCCAGAAGCTACACCGGAAACCATCGATTTTCTTGCGAAGGGTGGTTGGTGACACATCTGCAAAGATATTAACCCGCACCTATCCGCTGTCGTGAACATTTGAGATCAGATTTGTCAGTTGGTCTGTCGTAACAGTAACCCATAAAATTAAGTCCACAATCCGCAAAGTAAGTTCTTGCAAACCCCGATCCCACGACGCCACTGAGTCGGATGGGCCCACAACATCATAACCTCGGACTTGCGCATCAACCAAAGTGTGTAGAACACACGCATAAGTTATCGTGCCCAACACAATAACAAACCGAATCCCTCGTCGGCGCAATATTATTTCCAAATCTATTTGATAGAAAGCTGAGACGGTTTGTTAGTATTAACCCGTCCGCGTCCATCTAAAAAGCCAGATTTCGCTAGCTAAATCTGGTGACGATTCATATCTTCGGCCTGTTAGGCAACGCCCAGTAGGCTCATCCATGAAGGATTGAACTCTATGGTTGATACTATCCTTTTCTGAAGAAGAAGTTCTTGATGCGCCCGTTGACTAAGATTTCGTGCGTGCCTAGAATCAGTTAAGATAAAGAAGACCCCACAAAACGAAATTCACGTGAAATAGTTTCACTCCACGCCAATATAATGGTTTTAACGAACACCCATCAGTGGCACCCATTTACCAAGAAATGAAGGTGGACTCATGATAAAAGGTGTATATTTTTTTAACGAAATGGCGTACTCAGCTTATCCTCAAGCAGAGGCAGAACGGCTTGGGTACACAGCTTTTAAATTTCCGAATAGCCATTTCAATCCGGATACAGCCAGATCTTTGTACGGAATGTACCTTGACGAATTGGTGTACGCAACGGAATCAGGATTCGATGGAGTAGTCATAAATGAGCACCACAATAACCCTTTAAATATGATGCCTGGAATTAACTTAATAGGCGCAATATTAGCGAGGATCACTTCTAAGGGATCGATAGTCCTTCTAGGAAACATCCTCCCAATACACGAGAATCCTGTGAGAGTAGCTGAAGAAATCGCCATGATGGACACAATATCCGGCGGGCGTGTGATATGTGGATTTGTCCGTGGAAACGGTATGGAGAGCCTTGCAGCGAACGTAAACCCTGTGTTCAATCGGGAAAGATTCAGAGAGGCTCACGATATCATCATCAAAGCCTGGACGACTCCAGGCCCATTCCGATGGGACGGAAATCATTTTCACTACCGTACAATCAATCCATGGATGTTACCAATACAAAAACCCCATCCACCGATCTGGGTGCCAGGGATAACCAGCCCGGAAACAATTGTTTGGGCAGCCCAGCATAAGTACACATATATAGCGCAGAACACTTCGTTGGCAGGGACGCCATACATCTGGAAGCTTTATGAAGAGGCAGCTGAAGCAGAAGGGTATAAGGCTACAAAAGACAGCTTCGGTTACCTACAGCGAATTTTCGTTGCTGACTCTGACGAGCAAGCATATAAAGAGGGACGCCATTTTTACTGGCAACTAGGGCGTACATTTGGAAGAGCACCAGCACATTGGAGAACGCCTCCTGGATACCGATCGAAAGCAGCACAGACAAGTGGGGCTTCGATTACAGAAGCTGCATATGGGAGTATCGGATACGAAGACGCACAACAAATTGGACAGGTCATCACAGGGTCTCCCGACACCGTCATAAAAAAACTGAAGACAATGTTGGACGTGGTAGATCCTTCCTGGCTGGTTCTTTGGGCCAGAGAGGGACCAATGGAGCATGGACCAGCAATGAGGTGTTTACAATTATTAGGGAACGAGGTTATCCCAGCAATAAAAGAGTACGTCCCCTCTTCAACTATATGAATCTGCATCTAAAATCAGCTGTTTCAGTAATGGTCACCCATAATCGTTCGTTAAACTCGACTATAATCCATAAGTCTAATGAACCTTTCCCCAAGGATATTTTATGAAATCAATCCTGCGTCAAAAAATACCACTCCTGCTGCCCCAATAATACCGCCATCGTCTCCCAAGGCACCCTGAACTATAGGCACTTGAGGGCGTATATGTACAAGTTCAGCCATGCGCTTTCTAGCAGGATCCAAGATAAAGTCACCGGCGAACGCCACTTGACCACTGACCACTATCAATTCGGGGTCTAGTATAGGTAGAAGTGACGCTAATACCTGGCCGATATATCGCCCAGTTTCGGCTAAAATATCTATCGCTAAAGCATCCCCCTGCTGCGCTGCTTCGAATATCTTCAGTGGTGTCAGCCCGGCGCGATCCTCTACTAGAATATTCTTCAAACTGGTGGAATTACCGTGTGAAATAGCTTCTTTGGCACGACGTACGATATTCGGACCAGAAGCATATGCCTCTAGACAACCACGAGCACCACACCCACATATCGGCCCTTCCGGATCCAGGATATAATGGCCGATATGTCCTGCTGAACCGGACCCTCCATGATACACACACCCATTTAAAATAACTCCTCCTCCTACACCCGTCCCCAGGGTTAAAAGAACCAAATGATCCGAGCCTAGCCCAGCTCCCTTCCATCGCTCACCGAACGCCGTCATTTGGCTATCATTGTCCAATGTGATCTCGGTATCTAATTCCTTTCCCAAGATCTTCTTCAGATGTACATCTCCCCAATTTAAGTTCGGACTGTTGATAATTATTCCTGATTTTGGATCTAGGGGACCCGGGGCAGCGACCCCAACACCAACTATGGATGAAGAAGCTTGCGAAAGTATGTCACGAATAACGGAAACCATATCCTGTATTACAGCATCGCTGCCCCTCGCTGGGTTAGTAGGGCAAGATGCGCGAAATTTTAATTCTCCAGAGGACGAAACTAACCCCGCCCGGAGATTGGTGCCACCTAAGTCAAATCCAACTGCCCATTTGTCAGAGTCCGTTGCCATTTGATCTCTCC
>VEXF01000034.1 GCA_009391275.1 SAR202 cluster bacterium AD-804-J14_MRT_500m
GCAACCTACTATCAAATTGGCGAGTGCGTTCTTGGAAGATGGAGTGTGTCTGATAGCTGAGATAAAAAAAGCTTCGCCATCTAGAGGATTATTAATGCCGAACTTCGATCCAGCAATGCTATCTGACATATATGTTGAAAATGGAGCCAGAGCGTTATCCGTGTTAACAGATAGAAGGTTCCAAGGTGAGTTGAAACACTTGGAAATAGTAAAGATGACTACTAGTAACCGCTTTATACCAGTATTGCGCAAAGACTTTATATTTGATCCATATCAAATCTATGAAGCTAGGGCCGGTGGGGCAGATGCAATTTTATTGATAGCTGCAATTTTATCTGTTAATCAAATATCAGATCTGTTGGATCTGTGCGGTAAAGTTGGGCTTCAAGCGCTGGTTGAAGTACACGATAAAGCAGAGGTTGAGGTTGCGATTGCAGGAGGCGCAGAGTTCATAGGGATAAACAACCGTGATTTACGGACATTCGAGACGGACTTATCTGTGACTGAACGCTTGGCTCACCTAGTTCCTGAAGAGAAAATGCTCGTAAGCGAAAGCGGAATTTTTACCGCTGACGATATAATCCGTCTCTACAACGCCAAAGTGAATGCTGTGTTAGTAGGAGAGGCTTTAGTTACCGCCCCAGATGTTGGGGCCAAGGTTAGGGAACTGGCGGAAGCGGTTTCCGTACCAACGCGTCGTAATGATTAAGATAAAGATCTGTGGTTTACGGAAACCCAAAGATGCGGTCGAGGCTGTTGAAGCTGGGGCTGATTTCATAGGCCTGGTGTTCGTCCCGGGACGGCGTAGAATGCTAACTGATGAATCCGCGAAGGAAATAGTTGTGAGTGTCCGCGATAAATCCGGGGCTTCAACTGCGATAGTGGGGTTGTTCGCAGACCAGCCACTAGATGAAGTTAATAGGTTCGCATATCGCTACCAACTGGATATGGTTCAACTGTGTGGTAATGAATCACTGGACTATTGTTCGGGTGTCAAGGTACCAGTAATAAAGGTTATCCATATTAGGCAGGAGTTAGATCACAGCCACCTGCTCGAGAGATTGGGCAAAGGGATTGAACATTTCCAACATCAAGGGTGCGTGATTGCTCTTGATAGCTTAGTAGAAGGTTTACAAGGGGGAACCGGAAAAACCTTTGATTGGAGCATAGCTGAAGATTTAAAAAATTTGGGCTACGAATTTATTTTAGCTGGCGGATTGAATCCGAACAATGTTGGCGAGGCAATCAGGAGGATAAAACCCTGGGGTGTAGATGTTTCGAGTGGAGTGGAGAATAATGGCATTAAAGACCCGCAGAAAATCCATGTGTTTGTGGAAAGAGCTCGTTTGGCATCTGGAGAGTTAAAGGCTAAGAAGGATCACAAGAATGGTTAACTTTTTGCGTGAAGATACACCTGATCAGCGTGGTAAGTTTGGGGATTTTGGTGGAAGGTTCGTGCCGGAAACGTTGATGGGTGCACTAGAAGATCTTGAAAGGGAATACAAGCTCCTAAAAAATAATACTCAATTTCAACTCGAACTAAAGGTTCTGTTAGAAACTTATGCTGGTAGGCCTACGCCTCTGTATTTCGCCAATAATCTAACTCAATATGCTGGTGGGGGGCGAATTTTTTTAAAAAGAGAGGATTTGGCTCATACTGGTGCGCACAAGATAAATAATGCCCTAGGCCAAGGATTGCTGGCTCAGAAGCTCGGTAAAAATCGAATTATCGCGGAAACTGGTGCCGGGCAACACGGTGTAGCAACCGCTACGGCCTGTGCTGTCTTGGGCTTGGAGTGTATTGTTTATATGGGAGAAGAAGATATTCGAAGACAAGAGTTAAATGTTTTTCGAATGAAACTCCTTGGGGCCGAGGTTAAATCGGTATCGAGCGGAAGTCGTACATTGAAGGATGCTATTAATGAAGCGATAAGAGACTGGGTAACTAACGTCGTTACTACACATTATCTACTAGGTAGCGCGGTAGGCCCTCATCCGTATCCGATGATAGTACGAGACTTTCAATCGGTCATAGGCAATGAGTCTGAGTCGAACCTAAGAGACGCAGAAGGACGGTCACCCGATTATGTGGTCGCTTGTGTTGGAGGAGGCAGCAATGCCATCGGAATGTTCTCCCCCTTCATAGAAGATTCTTCTGTGAAATTGGTAGGTGTCGAAGCAGGAGGAAGTGGAATAAAGAGCGGTCAACATGCCGCCAGTCTAGTGGAGGGAAGTCCCGGAATTCTGCACGGTTCGTTGTCCTATTTGTTGCAGGATGAAAACGGACAGGTCAAAGAAACGCATAGTATATCGCCAGGACTCGACTATCCCGGGGTTGGCCCTGAGCATAGTTTCTTGAAAGACACAGGTCGAGCCGAATATGTGGCCGTTACCGACGAGCAGGCTTTAGAAGGATTCCATCTATTGAGCCGCCTGGAAGGAATAATCCCAGCGCTAGAGCCTTCACATGCTGTGTATTATTCATTGAAGTTAGCGGGTCAACTACCTCGCGATTCGATAGTGTTGGTTTGCCTGAGCGGGCGAGGTGATAAGGACATGCATATTGTGATGGAAGCCTTGGGAAACAACAAATAATCTTTCAGGCGTGACACTCATGAGATTTCCGATCTTGCATCTGACATGGCGAGATCGTGTCGGTTTGCCGTGGAACTTGTCACCAATTTCGTTGACACAAAAAGAATGGGCTGCTAGAGTACTTGGCTGTCCCATATGCACAACGAGGTCAAGCCATGCCCACGATAAATCAGCTGGTCAGAAATGGGCGGACCAAGTCAAAAAAGAAATCTAAGGCTCCAGCGATGCACTGGATCCACAACTCTTTGAAAAATAAGGTGAAGTGGAGTGGTGGGGCCCCTCAAAAACGAGGTGTTTGCGTGCAAGTTAGGACAATAACTCCTAAGAAACCTAACTCGGCACTGCGGAAAATTGCACGAGTAAGACTCACCAACGGATTTGAGGTCACAGCTTATATCCCTGGTGAGGGGCATAACTTGCAAGAGCACTCAGTTGTGATGATCAGGGGCGGGAGGGTAAAGGATTTGCCTGGAGTAAGATATCATGTTATCAGAGGGACCTTGGATTGTGAGGGCGTAGAAAATCGAAAACGTGGTCGCAGCAAGTACGGGTCGAAGAGACCTAGAGGCGGGTAACTAAGAGTTAAAATGTCCAGACGTAGACGGGCTGTCAAAAGAGTAATTGCCGAAGATGCCAAATATGGCAGTGTAGAATTATCGCGATTTATCAACTATGTGATGAAAGACGGCAAAAAAAACCGTTGCTCAACGGGTCGTTTACGCCGCTTTGGACGCGGTTAGCCAAGAAACCAAAAGAGAACCGCTAGAGATTTTCTCGCAGGCGCTGGAAAACTCTAAACCATTGTTGGAAGTAAAACCTCGGAGGGTGGGTGGTGCTACGTACCAGGTGCCAATTGAGGTTCGCCCCGAGAGGAGTGAAGCATTGGCAATGAGATGGCTAATCACTTCTGCTAGGGCCCGAGGAAATGTAGCGATGGCCCGGAAACTGGCACAAGAATTGATGGATGCTGCACGATCAGAAGGTGCAGCAGTAAAACGCAAAGATGACCTGCACCGGATGGCGGAAGCCAACCGGGCGTTCGTGCATTACCGGTGGTAGGGGGTCAGTGCTGACAGCCCGGCTGTTAAATTTGCCATTATGTCTGACCGCCATTCCATAGAGCGGATTCGAAATATCGGATTCATAGCCCACATCGACGCTGGGAAAACTACTGTTACCGAACGAGTCCTGTTTGTTACTGGACGCACCTACAAAATAGGCGAGGTGGATTCGGGAACGGCGGTGATGGACTGGATGCCGCAAGAACGGGAACGCGGGATTACAATTACCTCTGCTGCTACCACCACGGAATGGAAAGGGTATCAAATTAATATTATTGATACACCAGGTCATGTTGATTTCACGGCCGAAGTGGAGCGTAGCTTAAGGGTGCTGGATGGGGGCGTGGTAGTGTTCGATGCCGTTGCTGGAGTGCAGCCGCAGTCCGAAACGGTGTGGCGTCAGGCGGATAAATATCATGTTCCTAGGATGTGTTTCGTCAATAAAATGGACAGGGTTGGAGCGGACTTTGAACGGACTGTCGACTCTGTAAAACATCGGTTAAAAGCCAATCCCGTTGCAATTCAGGCTCCGATAGGTCGAGAGGTTCAATTCCATGGTGTGATCGATCTGATCGGGGGTCGAGCCCATATGTACAATAACGGATCGGCATCGTATGAAGAATGTGCGATTCCAGAAGAGAATATGGAAGAATATGTCAAGTTCCGGGAAGCTATGGTGGAACGCATAGTCGAAACGGAAGAAAGACTTATGATCAAGTACCTTGAAGGGGAAGAAATATCGAGCGAAGAACTAAAAGATGCGTTGAGGAAAGCTACGAACATGGGCCTGTTAGTCCCGGTGGTTTGTGGGAGCGCATTGAATTCCAAAGGCGTTGAACCTTTGCTTGACGCTATAATCGATTATCTCCCGTCACCCTTGGATGTACCTGCAGTGGAGGGCGTGAATCCCGAAACCGGAGAACCTGAGGTCAGGCAGGCAGCACCAGATGAACCCTTAGCCGCGCTCGCTATGAAAGTTACCACGGATCCGTACGTTGGCAGAGTAGTTTATTTACGTGTCTACTCGGGAGAAGTTAAAGCCGGGGAGATGGTGTATAACGCTACGAAAGGCAGAAGAGAGAGATTAGGGCGTGTGGTTCAAATGCACGCTAACCATCGGGAGGAAGTGCCTTCGATAGCCGCGGGGAATATTGCTGCTGCTATTGGCCTTAAAGATACATTTACAGGAGACACAATCTGCGAAGAAGGACATGCCGTGGTCTTGGAACCACCGACTTTTCCACTGCCCGTAATATCTGTTGCTATAGAGCCAATCACTCAGGCTGATAGAGATAAGCTTTTTGATTCGATCCGCAAGTTGGAAGAAGAGGATCCGACATTTGTAGTGCGCCATGATGATGAGACTGGCCAAACAGTTATATCGGGCATGGGTGAACTGCACCTAGAAGTTCTAATAGATCGGCTAAAACGCGAGTTTGGGGTGTCAGCTAATGTTGGCCGACCCAGGGTGTCGTACAGAGAGACGGTAACTGTTCCTTCTCGTGCGCAGGGAAGGTTTGTTCGGCAAACCGGAGGGCATGGGCAATTTGGTGATGTGTGGTTGGTAGTCGAGCCTATGGAAAGAGGGTCAGGGGTCTTATTTGAAAATAAAATAGTCGGAGGTTCCATTCCCCGGGAATTTGTATCGGCAGTTGAAAAAGGTGTAAGACAGGCTATCGACAATGGGCCGGTCGCAGGCTTTCAAATGGTTGATATGAAAGTGACGCTTGTGGATGGTAGCTATCATCCTGTAGACTCGTCGGAGATGGCTTTTCGCGCGGCAGGGTCAATCGCACTTCGGGAAGCGGCAAGAAAAGGCTTAGCTGTGCTGCAAGAACCCATAATGGAAATGGAAGTGGTGACGCCATCGGAATTCTTGGGATCGGTCCTAGGGGAACTCAGTTCTCGCAGGGCACTAATACAAACCATTGATGGAAGGGATGACGTCCAACAAGTGAAAGCATTTGTTCCGCTTGCCGAAACTTTCGGGTACGCAACCTCTCTGCGTTCTTTAACTCAGGGCCGGGCATCGCATACCATGGAATTCAAACACTATGAGAAAGTACCCGCTGGATTAGTAGACGCGGTAATTCACGGGGCATAATAAAATGGTTAGACAGGCTGCTCAGAAATTAAGGATTATACTCAGGGCGTTTGATCATAAAACGCTAGATCTATCCGTTGCCCAGATTGTTGAGACGGCTGAACAGACAGGAGCAGCGGTTGTTGGTCCCGTGCCTCTTCCGACTCACATACGAAGATTTTGTGTGATCCGGTCGCCCCATATCGACAAAGACTCACGAGAGCATTTTGAGATAAGAACCCACAAACGACTGATAGATATACATGAACCAACATCTAAAACCATTGACGCACTAACTAGGCTTAACATGCCTGCTGGCGTAGACATTTCGATCAAGCTGTAATTTGGGAGAATAGGCTAAGTGTCCAAGGCGCTCTTAGGAAAAAAGATTGGTATGAGCCAATTTATCCGTGACGACGGAGTAATGATCCCAGTGACAGTGCTGGAGGTCGGCCCTTGTACTGTTACACAAATCTTGACGAATGAACGGAACGGTTATTCGTCAATTCAAATCGGATTCGACGAAAAGAAAAAAGGCAATCGGCCCCGTCTTGGACATCTAAATGGGTTGTCTGACTTTCGGTATCTCAAAGAGATCAATGTAGATAGTTTGGATGGGTGGGAGATAGGACAAAAGCTAGATGTGAGAATGTTTAACACCGGAGAACATGTGACAGTCATCGGTACTTCTAAAGGAAGAGGATTTGCTGGGGGGATGAAACGACACGGGTTTCATGGCCAGCAGCGAACTCATGGACAATCGGATCGGGAGAGAGCGCCTGGGTCTATAGGAGCAGGAACAACGCCCGGGAGGGTTCTCAAAGGCAAGAAAATGGCTGGACATATGGGGAACACCAAAGTGACAGTCAAGAACCTCGAGATAATAGACATAGATGAATCGAGGCATTTGGTATTTTTGAAAGGCGGAGTGCCTGGGGCACCACAAGGATTTTTGTTGATAAAAGAGCTAGGCTAGTTAGTCGACGAGCGTTGTATATGGAACTTCAACTCAAAAATATTAAAGGAGATTCGGTCAAGGAAGTAGAAATTCCCGAAGATCTGTTTGGTCTCCCTTTTAATTCCGCAGTTGTTCATCAAGCGATGGTGATGTATCAGTTGAACCGCCGTCAGGGAACAGCCAGTTCTAAAACGAGAAGTGAAGTGGCTGGGGGAGGGAGGAAGCCATGGAGGCAAAAACATACAGGGCGTGCTAGGCATGGAAGTATACGATCACCAATTTGGCGCGGTGGTGGCGTCACGTTTGGACCCAAATTGAGAAGCTTCCGCAGAGAGATGCCAAAACGGATGCGTAATCTGGCTCTGCGATGTGTTCTTTCTCAAAAAGTTCGTGATTCACAAGTCGTTCTCATAGATAGTTTTGAAAGCCTTGAAGCTCGAACGGCAAATATGGCAGCAATCTTGAAGGTACTGAATGTTGGAAGTTCGGTGCTGATAGTCACTCGGAAACCCGAGAAAAACGTAGTGAAAGCAGCACACAATCTCCCAAAAGTGTGGACCTTGCCAGTTAATTTGTTAAATGCACAGGAACTCCTGAGACGTCAGACGTTGGTGATAACACTGGATGCCGTCGTTAGGGCTCAAGAACTCTGGTCGCCGAATAACTCATCTGACGCAAAGTCTAAAATTGGAGCACCGGATCCTGAGTCAGGTAAGATAGAAAATCAGAATGTTCCTGACTCACCACAAGATAAGATAGATCCCGGTGGGGAGAGTAAAGGGTAACTGTTGTAATGGAAATTTATCAGGTATTGGTCAAGCCACTGATCACAGAGAAGAGCACGCTTTTACAGGATCAATTGAATAAATACGTGTTTGAGATTGCACCTAAAGCCAACAAAGTTGAGGTCAAGGAGGCGGTTCAACGCGTCTTTGGAGTTCATGTTCAGGGAGTTACGATTTGTAAAGTGCGTGGGAAAATGAAAAGGCTGGGGCCAAAGCTACATAGGACACCAGACCAAAAAAAAGCAATTGTCACGCTCCGGCCCGGGGACAGAATCCAATTGATTGAGGGATTATAACTGTGCCTCTAAAGATACCGAAACCTACCAGCCCGGGACGTCGTGATGCTGCGCTTCCGTCGTTTGAAGAGCTAACGAGATCCAACCCAGAGAAATCGTTACTGCGCCCTCTAAAAAAGATGGCAGGGAGAAATTCTTCTAACCGAATAACAGTCCGTCATAGAGGTGGAGGGAGTAAGCGGCATTATCGATTGGTGGACTTTAAACGCGGAAAAGATGGAGTTCCAGGGCGAGTAGTATCGGTGGAGTATGACCCCAATCGGAGTGCTCGAATAGCTTTAGTAAACTATGCAGACGGTGAGAAAAGATATATTTTAGCGCCAGTTGGTCTTATCCCAGGGGCAACGGTGGAGTCCGGCGCTGAGGCTGAAGTTAAACCAGGAAATTGTCTTCCGCTTAGGCGTATACCGACCGGAACCCTGGTACACAATTTGGAATTAGAATCAGGTCGAGGCGGTAAATTGGCTAGAAGCGGAGGATCCTCCGCTCAGGTTTTGTCAAGGGAAGATGTCTATGTTTTGGTAAGGCTCCCTTCTGGAGAGATACGCAGGGTTCCTAGTGTGTGTAGGGCTACTATTGGGCAGTTGAGCAACGTTGACAATAAAAACGTCCGTTTGGGGAAAGCTGGGAAAAACCGGCACAGGGGCCGGAGGCCATCTGTTAGAGGCTCGGCTATGACCCCACGCGACCACCCACATGGTGGGGGTGAGGGAAAGTCGGGAATTGGAATGCCGAGCCCCAAAACCCCATGGGGCAAGCCTGCACTGGGATTTAAAACCAGAAAAAAGAACAAAACTAATAATTTGATTGTCAGGGCGAGGAGAAAGAGAAGGTAATGAATGTCCCGGTCGACTAAAAAAGGACCATTTGTTCACCCGAAATTGCAAAAAAAAGTGGACCAGGTACAGCGCACGGGAGCGAAGACGGTCATTCGAACATGGTCTCGAGCATCTACAATTATGCCTGAAATGATTGGTCTCACGATAGCTGTGCATGACGGGCGAAGGCATGTGCCTGTGTTTCTGACCGAAAATATGGTCGGTCATAAATTAGGAGAATTCGCTCCAACCCGGACATTTCGTGGATATGGTAGAGGATAGGTTGGTATGGTGGCGGTTAGAGCATATTCAAAGCAGGTAGGTGTTTCGCAAAAACGAGTCCTGCCAATTCTTCAATTGGTCAGGAATAAACGTGTTAACGAAGCTATTGATATATTAGAGCTTTCTAACTCACCGTGGGCGAAGGTCGTAGCTAAAACTGTGAAATCAGCTGCTGCCAATGCGGAAAATAATCAATTTGCAGATAAAGAACAACTCCGCATCGTGAAAATCAGTGCAGACGTTGCTCCAACCTTACGGAGATTTAAACCCCACGCCCGAGGTAGGGTAGGCCGAATGCATAGAAGGTCCTGCCATATTACGGTAGTAGTAGACGAGGAAGAAAACTAATGGGCCATAAAACACATCCTACAGGATTTCGTTTGGGGATCGTAAAAGATTGGCAGACACATTGGATGGTGCCGAAAGCGAAACAATACCGCGAATTAGTTAAAAATGATTTGGCCATCAGAAATACCATCAAAGACGAATATTCTACGTTTTCAGATGCAGGGATCGCGCGTGTCGAGATCAAAAGAGGTAGCCTAGATCTTGAAGTGAACATACATTCAGCTCGACCAGGTATTTTGATAGGGAGGGACGGGGAACGAGTCAAAAGATTACGTACCCGGCTGGAACAAGCCGCAAATAAGCGGATTCAACTCAACATCCTTGAAGTACCGCAGCCTGAATTGGACGCCCAGCTCGTGGCACGCAACATAGCTGACCAGCTAGCAAGAAGGGTCTCTCATAGGCGAGCATTGCGCCAAGCAGTTCAACGCTCCATGCAAGGCGGTGCCCAAGGCATCAAAATAATCGTGAAAGGACGACTGAACGGTGCAGAGATAGCCAGGACTGATAAAGTCATGGAAGGGAGAGTACCGTTACATACGTTGGAAGCAGATATTGATTATAACTATGCCGAAGCGGCTACTCAAATGGGTAGGATCGGTGTTAAAGTTTGGATTTACAAAGGCAATTTCGTACGGGAGTCCGTTGCGGAACGGTTGGAAGAAATGGAGACCATTGAGATGACTGTCCGAGCCGAAGATTTGGAAGTCGTGGAAGAGGTGGATCCAGATGCTGCAGCCTAAACGATTGAAATATCGTAAAAAACACCGTGGACGTCGTAAAGGCAAAGCCACGGCAGGAAATACGGTTACTCAGGGAGAGTACGGTTTAAAGGCTATGGGCGTATGCTGGTTGACAGCTCGGCAAATCGAAGCTGGGCGTGTGACTATGACACGGCATCTTCAACGAGGCGGTAAAGTATGGGTGAGAGTATTTCCCGATATGCCAGTTACCAAGAAACCGGCTGAAGTTAGGATGGGAGGCGGAAAGGCTAACGTTGAATACTGGGCAGCTGTTGTGAAACCGGGTAAAATCCTTTACGAAATAGCAGGAGCCGATTGGAAGTCCATAAAAGAAGCAATGAGATTGGCGTCTCATAAGATGCCGATACCCACCAAAATCGTGCCAAGAGATCCTCTAACTGCTTTGGCAGAGGGCTAGGATAATGCGTGTTAATGAAGTGAGAGACCTGTCAGACGACGATTTGCAGCGAGAGTTGGCGAACGCACAGCGTGAAATAATGAACCTCCGGTTCAGGCACGCTACCAAACAGCTTACCAATACCTCGGAAATGGGCATGGCCAGAAAGACAGTGGCGAGATTGATGTTAGTAACTCGAGAACGTGAAATTCAAAGGACAAATCGATGAGTCTTGAGAAAAGGAAGAACCGGATAGGTCGCGTGGTTTCAAACAAAATGACAAAAACCGTAATAGTTGCGGTGCAGAGGCAACGGAACCATTACTTGTATAAAAAAGCGCGAAGAATGACTTCTAAATTCTACGCTCATGACGGGCAAAGCGAATGCAGCATTGGAGATCTGGTGAGAATAGAAGAATGCCGGCCCCTTTCTGCCCTGAAACGTTGGCGTGTCACAGGAGTACTAGAGAGCATGGAAACTGTCGAGGTCACGCCACCTGAGGTTGACCAATCGATCCTTGACTTTCAATCGGATGAAGCTCCGCAAGTGGTTGAAACTGACGAGATGAACGAGAACACTGACGCGGGGGTAGATGCCGTGCCGACAAGTCCTGGTGATACCGGTGCACCTGTTGCCGAGCAAGACGGGGAAATCCAAGGGTCGTCTGGCAGTGTGGAGGTCGCGGGAGAAGAGGTTGATGGTCAATTTCAATCTTCTAATGCCGACTCCCCTGAAGATGGAAAGTCCGTATCGGATGAAGAGACATCAACGGAGCAGTCTAGGCAATGATTCAACCATACACACGGCTCATAGTAGCCGACAATAGCGGCGCAAAGCAGATAATGTGTATTAACATCCCTGGTGGAAGCCGCCGGCGATATGCAAAAGTCGGCGATATAATTGTTGCGTCCGTTAAAGAAGCAATGCCGGCTGCCGGCGTCAAGAAGGGTGAGGTTGTGCGGGCGGTTATTGTGAGGACATCCAAGGGGTTCATAAGGCCAGATGGTTCCTCAATTCGATTCGACGACAACGCTGCTGTTCTAGTGGCGGATAATCAGAACACTCCTAGAGCGACCCGCATATTTGGGCCTGTAGCGCGAGAATTGAGAGACAAAGGGTTTATGAGGATAGTTTCGTTAGCTGCAGAGGTTGTGTGATGAAAATACGCAAAGGCGATACAGTTCTGGTGAAAATAGGGAAAGATCAAGGGAAAAGAGGGAGAGTTGAGAGTGTTCGGTCTAAAGATGGTCGAGTGGTAGTGGAGGGTGTGAATATGATCACCCGTCACGTTAAACCAACCCCCGGAGTTAGGCAAGGTGGAAGAATCCAACAAGAAGCTCCAATTCACGTCTCTAACGTTTTACTAATATGTAATAGTTGCAATGAGCCTACTAGGATCGGTTACCATAGGCTAGAAGATGGCAGTAAAGTGCGGCTATGCCGCAAATGTGAGGAGACCATTAGCTAGGATGACAAAGTCCGAAGAAGATAATCTGGAAACGACGGAAAAGAAGCCGCCTGCAAAAGGCAGGCCTAGGAAAAATCCTGCGTCGACGAGTACTGTTAAACGTCCAAGCCGCAGCCGTAAGAAAGACTCAACGCAGTCTAATGGCGCGGTCAGACTCGTAGGGCGGATAGAGGAACTGTATGCCCAGCATGTAATTCCTACGATGATGCGGGAATTCAGCTATGGCAGTGTAATGGAAGTACCTAGACTTCAAAAGGTAGTTCTGAACTGTGGTGTGGGAGAGGCCAAAGACAATATTAGAGCACTTGAAGGGGCAACGCAGGATTTAGTTAGCATATCTGGACAAAAACCGATTACTACTCGTGCTAAGAAAGCTATAGCAGGTTTCAAAATTCGCGAAGGTATGCCTATCGGAACGTCGGTAACGTTAAGAGGCAAACGCATGAGGTACTTCTTGGATAGGTTGCTTAATGCAGCGCTTCCGAGGATTCGAGACTTCCGAGGAGTACCCCGAACCAGTTTTGACGGCAGGGGGAATTATTCTCTGGGGATTCGAGAACAAGTTATTTTTCCAGAGATAGATTTCAACACGATTGACCGGATCCGTGGGATGCAGGTGACTATAGCAACAAGTGCGAAGACAGACGCCGAAGGGGCCAGGTTGCTGGAACTTTTAGGTATGCCGTTTGTCAGGCAAAGTTAGAGGAGAACATTGGCAAAAAAATCTAAAATAGAAAAATGGAAAAGGACACCTAAATATCCTGTCCAGCAGACTAATAGATGCAACCGATGCGGGAGGCCGAGAGCTTACATCAGATATGTTGGGTTGTGTCGTATATGCTTTCGAGAGTTGGCGCTACGAGGCGAGTTGCCCGGCGTTAGAAAAGCGAGCTGGTGAATTGTGGAGCCTAAAATTTGACAAACACTAATGATCCAATTTCAGACATGTTAACCCGCATTCGGAATGCGGTAGCCGTAAAACATAGTGCACTTTCGATGCCACTTTCTAAAGTAAAAGTGTCTATAGCAGAGATCCTTAAACGAGAAGGATATATAAGGGATTTTGAAGTGATCGCCGGAAAACCGCAAGGCAGATTGAGAGTACATTTGCTCTATAGAGAAGGCAAGGAACCCGCTATATCAGGGCTTCGTAGAGTGAGTAAACCTGGACTTCGTATATACGTTGGAAAAGGTGAAATACCTAGAGTGTATGGAGGCTTAGGGACAGCGATAGTTTCCACATCGCATGGTCTCTTGACCGGCAGGGAAGCGTGGCGTAAAGGAAGTGGAGGAGAACTGCTCTGTTATGTCTGGTGAAAACTTGGTTCTAGCGAGAGAGAAAACTTTATCCAAAATTGGGCGTAAGCCAGTTACGCTGCCGACCGGTGTGGAATTAAAACTGGAATATGGTAGCTTTACCGTGACTGGTCCTAAAGGCACACTGATACAACCCCTTCATCCGGAAGTTGATGTGCGGATAGAAGGATCGACAGTGATGGTGGACCGGCGTTCGCAGAGAAAATTTCATCGCGCTCTCCACGGTCTTACTCGCAGTATGATAGCCAACGCAGTTCTTGGAGTATCAGATGGTTACCAGAAGACTCTAGAACTAATGGGAGTTGGTTATCGGGTTCAACAGGAGGGGGATGGCATAATCCTGAGTGTAGGGTTTAGTCATACGGTAGAAGTGAAGCCGTTGGATGGAGTGGTAATCACGGTAGAGGGCAATAATCGAATCCATGTTACAGGATGTGACAAGCAAAAAGTTGGTGAAATAGCGGCGCGTATTCGTAAGGTGAGACCACCGAACGCATATAAAGAAAAAGGGATCAAATATTCGGACGAAATCCTTCGACTTAAACCAGGAAAAACTGCCTCTAGGGCCGCTTAAAAATTAATAGTCTGGACTGCAAGAAATGCCAAAAGAAAGAAATACAAGAGCACTAAGAATAATTCGGCATGCCAGAATACGGAGAAAAGTATCAGGTACTCCCGATAGGCCGAGACTTTCCGTGTTCCGGAGCTTAAAAAATATTACTGCTCAGATTATCGATGATAGCCGTCAAGAAACCTTAGTCGCTGCTTCCACGCTGGAAAAAGACATGAAGGGTGTAAAAAAGAAATCTAAGACAGAGCTTTCCAAGCTAGTAGGGATTAATATAGCCAAACGCGCAGTGGATAAAGGTATATCGAAAGTTGTGTTCGACAGAGGTGGATATCAATTTCATGGCCGGGTCAAGGCATTGGCTGAGGCTGCCAGAGAGGAAGGGCTTTCTTTCTAAATGGTATCAAGAGGTAATAGAGGTAGAGATCGGGACGAAACGCCTTTGACAGACGGAGGTCCGGCTGTAACCGAGCGAGTCGTATATACACGAAGGATTGCAAAAGTTGTAAAGGGTGGTCGGCACCTCCGGTTTAACGCAATGGTTGTGATCGGTGACGGTGAAGGCATGGTTGGTGTGGGTATGGGTAAAGCGAATGCTATACCGGATGCTGTGCGTAAAGGGAACGCGACTGCTCGGAAAAACACCCTGAACATACCTATGAAAGGAAGCACAATACCCCAAGAGACTTCTGCGAAATTCGCCGCATCTCTTGTCCTGATCAAACCCGCACCCGCGGGGACAGGATTGATAGCTTCTGGTGCGGTTAGGGCAGTATTGGATGCAGCAGGTATCAAAGATGCTGTAGCGAAGTCTCTGAAATCGCGGAACCCGATAAATGTTATTTTCGCAACCATGGAAGCCCTGAGACAGCTAAAAGATCCTGCAGTAGAATTGGCAAAGCGCCGAGGCGTTCAAACCGAAGAGGAGGCCGATCCGGCGGAATAATTATGGCTTTTTTGAGAGTCACTTGGAAAAAAAGTGGAATTGGCCGTCCTAGGCGGCAGCGGAGAGTGATTGAATCGTTGGGGTTGAAGAGATTAAATCATTCTGTCGTGCACAGAGATACGCCATCTATAAGAGGGATGGTTCATAAGGTGACGCATTTGTTGGATGTGGAAGAGCTTCCAGAAGCGTCGGGTTCGACTACGGAGGCTGGATCATGATGGAACATCAAATTAAACCACGTTCGGGTTCTAGGCGCCGAAGAAGAAGAATTGGGCGCGGAAATGCTGGCGGTCAAGGGACCTATTCAGGAAAAGGCCTTAATGGTCAAAAGTCCCGGTCCGGTAAAGGTCCGCGGCCGGGCTTTGAGGGTGGACAGTTGCCATTGATTAAACGACTTCCCGAGAGACGAGGATTTACAAATATTTTTAAAGAGCGTTACTCTTTGATCAACGTAGGTGAATTGGAATCCTATATCGGAGACAAACCTATCACGAAGGAGATGCTTCGTGACTTGGGACTAGTGAAAAACTTAAAACATCCTATAAAAATCTTGGGTGATGGTGATTTGACCAAGGCGGTTATAATCCAAGCAGATAAATTCAGTGGCACCGCAAAGAAAAAAATCGAAGAAGCGGGTGGGAAGGCGGAGGAAATCTCCAATTGATGGCCCGAGAGGTAGAAGGACGACCTCGTTTATTACAGGCTGCGCTAGATTCTCTCAGGGTACCTGATCTCCGGAGCAGGATTCTTTTTACTTTTGCAATGCTCGCAATATTCCGTCTGGTTGCCCAGGTGCCGATCCCTGGAGTTGACCAAGCTTCATTAGATAACTTGTTCGAGCGTGTCCAACTGCTCGGATTTTTAGATCTTTTTAGCGGCGGCGCATTACGTAACATGAGCGTCGCGGCGCTGGGCGTTTTTCCGTATATCACTGCTTCAATCGTTATGCAGTTATTGGTGCCGGTGATACCGCGATTGCAGCAAATATCACGTGAAGGTGAACAGGGGCGACAAACGATCAACCGAATAGTTCATTGGGGCACGGTGCCAATTGCAATGGCGCAGGCATGGGGACAACTCTTGTTACTCAGAAATGCTGGAGTGTTAGACAACATAGGGTTATCTGGGGAAGCGCTGTTGCCTACTATCGCAGCAGTTCTGTCTATGACGGCTGGGGTGATGTTCTTAGTATGGCTGGGTGAACTGATAACTGAGAGAGGGATAGGTAACGGAATATCTCTTATAATCTTTGCCGGAATCGTTGCTGGGTTTCCTGGCTTGATCCAAAGAGGATTTTTGTCCAACGATAACGCAGCAGGACTTTTCGGGTTTATTGTGATCGGCATCTTGATCATCGCTTTGGTGGTAGTTTTTAACGAGGCACATAGGCGTATACCAGTGCAATATGGACGTAGTATATTTAGATCGGGAAGGATGTACAGGCAATCCGGCAGTTCGTATTTGCCGATTCGGGTAAACTCTGCTGGGGTTATCCCTCTCATATTTGCATCTTCTGTAGTGATTCTCCCAGGAACGATTGCTACATTCATGGCTGATAGTTCGGGAGTGCTGGGTGATATTGCCGGCTGGTTCGCTACCCATCTCAGTCCAGGCTTTGGGTTGTATTGGGCGGCATATGGGTTTCTTACGATCGTGTTCGCGTTTTTTTATACTATGATCACGTTTCAACAGCAGAACCTT
>VEXF01000035.1 GCA_009391275.1 SAR202 cluster bacterium AD-804-J14_MRT_500m
TAGCTATGTATTCCCCAGATGGAGCTAAAGTGCCTATATGTTCCAGTGTATCTTTGGATTTGATGACAATAAAGTGCCAGGGCTGACGATTGCGCTGGCTCGGGGCCCATCGAGCTCCAACCCCGGACGCTTTTGTGCCGCCAAATGGCAGGTGAACCTCTCCACCAAGTGTGGGTGAATTGATATGGACCATTCCTGCTTCCACTTGGTTGACGTACTGGAATCCCTTGTTTAAGTCTTGTGTGTAAATCGATGAAGATAAGCCGAACTTAACACTGTTTGCTAGCCTAATTGCGTCATCTAAGTCATTTGCTTTAAAAACTGTTAACACTGGTCCGAATATCTCCTCTTGGGCGATTCGCATATCTTCTTGTACGTCTACGAATATAGTAGGCTCTACGTAATAACCGCCTTGGAATTCTGGACCGTCGAGCCCGCGACCCCCATAGGCGAGCTTGGCTCCTTCTTCTGTCCCAATGCCTATGTATTCTAGAATTTTACTGTACTGAGATTCGCTTGCTGTGGGGCTAACGTCAATCCCGTCTAACATGCCATCGCCGATTTTGAGTTGGCTGGTTTGTCGGATTAATTCTTCAATGAAAGGTTCGTAGATGGATTCCTCGACTATAACCCGACTGGTGGCAGTGCACCTTTGGCCAGTGGATCCGAATGCCCCTTGTACGATCCCGCCAAGGGTTTTATCGATATCGGCATCGGCCAATACAATCACAGCGTTCTTGCCGCCCATCTCGCACTGGACTTTTTTTAGGCTTTCTGCTGCTTGAGCATATAGACGGGTTCCTATTTCCGTGGATCCGGTAAATGAGATGCCGTTTACCTTAGGGTGGTTAACTAGACTATCACCAACTGATGCGCCTGGTCCCGTGACAATATTCAACACTCCAGGAGGAAGGCCAGCCTCTTCGAATAATTTCACTAATTTGATGGCGGTGAGAGGCGTTGATGAAGCTGGTTTGAATACTAGTGTGTTGCCACATACAAGAGCTGGAGCGATTTTCCACGCAGGGATAGCTAAAGGAAAATTCCAAGGTGTGATGATTGCAACTACCCCGAGCGGTCTACGTGTAGTGTATGCGATAGTGTTGGTCATTTCGGACGGGGTGGTATATCCAAATAAACGCCGTCCTTCTCCGGCAGCATATTCGATGATGTTCATCGAACGTTTGACTTCTCCCATGGCGTCGGCGTAGGTTTTGCCTTCTTCCATGGTTATGGATTTAGCGAATTCATCTTGGCGATCCCTGAGTAGCTCATAAGCTTTGTATAGCACACTGCCTCGTTGAGGAGCCGGTGTGTTGGCCCAGCCTTCTAACGCTGCGTGCGCCGCGTCCACTGCGGCACAGGCATCTTCCACAATTGCGGCTTGTACAATTCCTATGGTTTGGGTGGAATGAGCTGGATTTGTAACAGGATATGTACGCCCGGAGACCGAGTCTATCCAGCGGCCGTTGAGAAAGAGTTGGTGAGTTGGAACTTGACCTTCGTTCATATGACGCCTCCGCATGATGATGTTGCCTAGCGTAGCATCGCCTATATACAGGGGCAAGGGTGTTCCTATTCTAGTGTCACTGGTATGGTCAAGTTATAATTAGCGGTACCCTTCGCGTTTCGGGATCCTTTGAATTCACAACGCGGGGTTAATGCAGATTGAAATCGCTTAGTAGGGATAACAACTTTTATAAGTGTATCGTGAGGCTGGGAACGTTGCTTGACTTGATTGAAAGATGGAGTTGCATAGTGTGCGTTGGTGGTAATAGTGACGCTCATAAATAGGTATTACACAATTAGGCATACCTGCGTTTGGAAACCTCTTTCGTTCCAGACCTATGAGAAATCCTCGTCTGACATTAGTGTCATGATACGGTTCGTCGGGAGGATATATCACATGGAATCGGAGGCATGATATGACCGAGGCTTTATATCACGTTGATAGTTACGCTACAGAGTTTGATGCCGTTGTGGATCATGTCACTGATACAGGCGTGGTTTTAAACCGGACAACTTTCTATCCTGGTGGAGGTGGTCAGCCTTCGGATACCGGGTGGTTGAAAATCAACGATTTCCGATATCGTGTTACACGCGTCATTGGGAGAGGAGGTCTCACAGTACATGAGATCCAAGATAATGACATCACATCTGGGGATCTAGTAAACGGTGTGATCGACTGGGAACGGCGCTACCAACTAATGCGCACTCACACAGCGTTGCATATCCTCTGTGGAGTGATCTGGAGGGATTTTGGGGTGCAAGTGACAGGTGGAGATATGAAGCCACTGGAGGCCCGCATGGATTTTGAGATGGAAAGCATGAGCTCTGATTTTGCCGAAGAGGTAGAAAAGTTGATCAATCGTGAGGTGGAATCTGAACGTTCGGTGGAGACGAGGAACCTCCCTCGGAAGGAAGCTTTTCAAATCCCCGATTTGATCCGAACAAAGATAAATCTTTTGCCTGAAAAAATAAACGAAGTGCGGATTGTAGATTTAGTAGGACTTGACCTTCAAGCAGATGGCGGGACTCACGTAGCAAATACTCGAGAAGTTGGGTACATTCGCGTAGTTGGTCATGAAAGTAAGGGGCGTATTAACAAGAGACTTAGGATCGCCTTGGAATCTGCTGATATTGGCTAAAACATTCAGAGGTTGGTGTGTCTGAGCATTTTCTTGGGATAGATGTGGGTTATTCCGGTACGCGCAAATCTACCGGCTTGTGTCTTATAAATGTAGACGGTCAGGTGGTAAGTTGGAATTTGCTCAACGTTGGTACCGAAGATCATATACGTATGAACAACCTAAAATATCTTATACCTAGGGGATCGATATTGGAGGGAGTAGCTATCGATGGTCCACTCGTTTCTGGGTTGAACTTAGTGAATCATTATCGTACGTCTGATGCATTGCTTTCCAGAGGGGTGTTCCGCTTTCGTGGTAAGCCTGGTCAAACTAATATTCCTTCGGGCCAGTTGCTACATCAACATGCAACCAAACTAGCTAAACTCGTGCTTAATATGGAAACGGAGGGTTATTTATCGATTTCCCGGTCGACCCATAATAATCCTGTGAAATCACAACGAATTTTGGAAGCCTTCCCTAATGCTTTTCTTGCGGTTCTCTTGAATGACACAGAATTTCCAGTATTGAAGCGAGATGCCTCAGATAGATTTTGGGAAATTGCAACCAATCAAGGGTATTTGGATAAGCTCCTCGAAATGCTTGTTCCCGGAGCGATTGCCGAGTCAACTTGGTCGCAAGTTTCAAATCACGATCATCGGGCTGCATTGGTGTGTGCACTTGCGGCATTGGCTGTAAGCAAAAATAGGTACGTAGCTATCGGCGACCCTGTGGATGGGGATATCTTTCTTCCTCCCTTGGAAATTTGGGGGATAGGGAGTAGCAACGAACCGTGGGCACAGATTGAGCTTCTTCGTAATGTCAAACTGGTGCGTCAGAACAAAGGCAATCATCCTAATCATGAGAAAGCTCGATTACTTTTGGGAGGACAGTCTTGAGATTAGTTGATATTACTAGCCAGTTAGTTGGAATGGAGTGCCATGAATCTTCTGACAAACGGCTTGTGATTTAGTTCTATCGTTCGTTGTCGATTTGATAGTGCATCCAAATAGTCAATTCACTTCCAGCACAGTGAAATAACGGAGACGGAGAGATGGACGTATATAAGGCTATACGCAGCAGGGTGGCGGTAAGAGAATTCACCTCAGACATGGTCCCGGACCATGTGATTTGCAAAATTGTTCGAGCAGCACGATGGGCCCCGAGCCAGCGCAATCGTCAGCCCTGGCACTTTATTGTCATCAAATCCAAAGATACACTGGAACATATAGGCACTTTAGCTCCATCTGGGGAATACATAGCTACTGCGCCAACTGCCATTGCTGTAATAATGTCTAACTCCAGAATGGCCCAATTTGACTCTGCCAGGGCTATTGAAAATATGATCCTCACTGCCTGGAGTGAGGGGATCGGGACATGTTACGTAGGAGGGATTGATAGGGAAGCCGTCAAACACATTCTTGGTGTTCCAAAGGAAATGGAACTCATTACTGTGATGCCATTCGGATTTCCAACTGATGCAGCGAAGACGTCGGGGAAACATCGCAAATCATTGTCAGAGATCGTTCACCAGGAACGGTTTGGCACTAGATATGTTTGATATTTTCCTGCTCCGGTTTTGAAGTAACAGTCGACTTTCTTCCAACAACAAGGAACATCGGATCGGTGTAATATCCCATCCAGCGACTCCTGTCTGCACTATATATGTCGTGGAATGCACGAGTCTGTTGGATATATGATTTTACGAGGGACATACGCTGTAAATCGTCACAAGCTTGCCATATTCGGACTGCTTTCGTCGGGAACATACGATTGGAAAAGGTTATCACTAATGGCCCTCCGTCGGTCATTATCCGTGACACTTCCTTGAACACGTCTACAGGTTGGACCAGATACTGCACCGAAACTGTGAGGAGAGTCGCGTCAAAACTTTCGTCTTTGAAGGGCAATTTGGGGTTGATGTTTAGATCATGTACTACGTAACTGTCCAGTTGGGGATTATCTTCCATTTCAATTGCATTTAGTCCAAGCCCAATCATATTTTGTTTGCGTAATCCCTCTGGTAGATGGGACCGCCAGCTACTCATAAGATCTAAAATCCGCGGCTTGGTTGGAAGGACCTCTTGGAATATATCCCCGAGCAGCGCTATGGCTTCGTGATCAATGTGAGTCAGCAATCTAGGCTCGTTGTAAAAAAGAGAGTCGTCGCTCTCGTCCATTCGATCAAACGAACGGTCAGGGTATGCAGTCGACATTTATATGCTCAATTCTTATTTGACGCCATTTTTTTTGCAAATTATAATCCCTCATATGGATGTGTCATAGGCCAGATCTGATTGTTTCTAGTCGGGACTCTGACATGGGCGTGATATCGGAGGTTTGAGTTGTCTACGTACGTTTTGATTGAATCAAGAGATCCTTTCGAATATGGTGATAGTAGATACATGTATCATATGGCCAACGATCTGGCTCGGAAAGGTAACGATGTAATTCTGTTTCTGATACAAAACGGAGTTCTTACTACGAGGAGTGGCGTAAAAAATAACCCCCTGGCCGAATTATCAAGCTCGTCAGGAGTGAGAGTGTTAGCTGATGAGTTTTCTCTCAGAGAACGTGGCATTTTACGATCCGGCTTAGTAGACGGCGTTACTGTTTCTGATGTGGATAGTTTGGTTGATTTTCTAGTACAAGATGACACTAAAATCGTGTGGCATTAAGGAGGAACGATGGCAACACTAACAATTGCATTAATGGATCCCCCGTTCGAGTCAGAGACATCGACAACGGCGTTGCGAATTGTTGATGCTGCGGTTCGAAAAGGGCATCGGGTAAACGTATTTGCTTATGAGGGTGCGGTAAGTCTTACCCTGAAAGATCAGGCGGCTCATCCTAACCCGGTTAAAGGGACCTCCGCTGAGGAAGAGGATCATCCCAGTACTGCCAAATTCATTGGCGGTTTGCTTGCCACTGAGGCGGTGGATTGGATTAACTGCGGGCTATGCGTAGATGAACGCGGTGCGGGAAATTTGATTGATGGAGCGCGTCGAGGTACTCCTGCCGATCTTCTAAAATGGTCTCAGGAAAGTGACAATACTTTGATTATTGGTACGAAATAGGAGGGTTTCATGACAAAGATACTTTCGATTGCTGAGAGAGCTTACCATGGCACCCTTGAAGAACAGGATGACACGATCCTGTGGATGTCACACATACTCAAAAATTCTGGCGCAGACATATCAGTATTGTTGCGCTCCAATGCGGTGAACTATGCGGTTAAGGGGCAAGATGCAAGCGGGGTTGTTATCGGGGGAATTCCTTTGTCGAATCCGCCAAAATTAGATGAAGATGTGAGCAGTCTGGTAGCTGCCGGTGTAGAGACTTACGCCGTAACGGAAGATATTGAGGAAAGAGGCATTAGCCACAGCGAGATTGTAGATGGGGTTAAGCTTGTCAAACAGAGTGAGTTGGCTGATCTGTTTGAAGCCCATGATTCAATCTGGCATTGGTAGGTTTGCGGAAGACTAGATGATTCTGTGAGAATTGGCGCCTGGGTTCAGATTTCCCGGGCGCTTTGACTTTATTGGGAATTTGCAGTCTAACTGGCAGGGCCGAGCTTGCATTTGCGAAATATCATTCGCTTGGGTTTCGTTTGCAGGTAGCTGGACTTGTATTGGAAGTTTTCTCGGATATCATGATTACTGAAACCAATAGGGGGACACAGTTGAACATAGAAAATATAAGAAAACAGATACCCGCTTGTCAGGAGATGGTGTATATGAACACTGGCTGGTCCGGTCCGTCTCCCCAAAGCGTAGTGGAAGCGATAACTGACCGATTGAGATACGAAAGTTATCAAGGCCCCATGAGTCCTCCAGTTTATGAAAGCGGCAAGATAGTGCAACAAGATGCTAAAGAAGCAGTTGCCTCTTTGTTTAATGTAACTGCTGACGAAGTCATCCTAACGCAGTGTACGACGGATGGGTTGAACATAGTTTTGAACGGGCTTCCTTGGAATCCTGGAGACGAGGTGATCACGTTTAGCTTAGAGCACAGTTCTGTTCTTATACCCGCTTATCATCTTCAGCAGCGTTACGGAGTAATTGTAAGAGTAGTGGAGTTAAAATTTGATGATTCAGAAGATGCAATAATCGGCAAAGTTGCAGAAGTGATAACAAAAAAGACCCGTCTGGTGTTCTGCAGCCATATTCAATATACATGCGGGCTGAAAATGCCGGTGGAGAGGATACGGTGTCTTACAGTCGAAAAGGGAATTAAGATGCTATTAGATGGTGCTCAGACTGGCGGGCATATTTCATTGGATCTAGCTTCCTTGGGCTGCGAGTTCTATTCTATTCCAGGTCAAAAATGGCTAATGGGACCGGATGGTGTCGGCGCCCTTTATATTCGCAAAGACGTGATACCCGCTATAAAACCCCTAAGAGTGTCAGGGCGAGCAGTAACTACCTATGACGAGGAAGGTGGTTATGAGCCTAACGATGAATCAATTGACAAATTCCTACTTACCACCAATAGTGCCCCTTTAGCTGCCGGTTTTGCTACGGCAATCCGATTCCATGAAAGCATAGGTTCAAATTCAGTAGAGAGCAGGGTTATTGAGCTCTCTTCAATGCTGAAGGAGTTGTTGACCCCGATACAAGGTGTGACCCTCGCATCTCCTACAAACCAGTCTATGTCATGTGGCCTCACGACTTTCAGAATATCTGGATGGGAGCCTGATCAGGCTGTATCGAAGTTGTGGGAAGATCACAAAATCGTCATAAGGCAGGTTCGGGAGTTGGCTGCGGTTAGGGCTTCAACTCACGTATTCAATACGGAAGATGAAGTAGATCAGCTAGTTCAAGCTGTTAGCGATATGGTTAGCTAAGTTCCTGCAGGGAGTACTTGGTGTATCCAGGGTACTAGTTGGTTGAGTACGTCTTGGGAAATTCCATGTGCCGTATGGAATTCATGATATCGTGGTTGATATCCATGACCTTCTAGAAATTCTTTCGACTCGCGTGCCTTCTCAATCTCTATGATCGGGTCTTCTATTCCATGAGCTATGAAGATTGGTTGTGTCCTCGTGATTGGAAGCCGCCCAGACAAAGCATCTAAATTGTCTATTCGACCACTTAATACCGCCAGCCCAGCGAAATTGTCAGGCCGTGGAATACCAACTTGATAAGTCATCATGCCGCCTTGAGAAAATCCACAAAGTACGACTTGAGCTGTCTTAGGCAGGTATAGTGCTACCATTTCTTCTATAAATTCAGCAATTAGCATTTCAGATTTTGATATATCTTCAGCTGTCTTGTAGTTTGATATAGGCATCCATGCACGACCCGATATTCCTAGGGTGAGAGGGTCTTTTAACGGTGCATTGGGGCACAGGTATACATAATTTTGGCGATCGATAGCATGGGCAAGGGAGGCCAGGTCATACATATTGGCACCAAAGCCGTGTAGTAAGACTACAAGTGGATAACCTTGTTCTTTGTCGTAGCTATCTGGGTGTACGGCCAAATATTCTAGTGATTCGCTTTGGAGCTCCTGTACTTCCATAGACCGATATTATCAGTAGTTCTACGTTGACTCAACGATTTTGGCAACCTAATCTATCCTATGAAACTAGCGAGAATATAAATGAGATATCTAGTGTTTGCTGATGCTGAGATACGTAGATGAGATAACATAGAGATTGAGTTGCGTTGATAAATCGAAATAAAATTTTTTACGGATGGTGGGTAGTACTGTCCAGCTCTCTAGTTGTGTTTGGGGTTGCAGGGGCTAATTTTTCATTCGGTGTTTTCTTGAAACCAATGCTCGAAGATTTCCCAGACTGGAATAGGGGTATGTTGGCTACAGCCTTTGGAACTACCTTTATGCTGACGGGTATATTGCGCCCTTTGGCAGGGTATTTGACCGATCGATATAGCCCCAAAGCAGTTGCGCTATCTGGGGTGGTAATCGTAGCCGCCATGATGTTTTGTCTACCTTACATACAAAACCTGTACCATCTCTTTTTGTTATTTGGAGTCATGAGTGTCGGGTTTACATTAAGCATGGGACCAACCCTGACAAAAATAGTCAGTTCATGGTTTTATAGGTCACGCGGAGTAACTCTAGGTTTTGTAAACGGTGGAGGGTCTGTTGGAGGAATGGTGTTAGTTCCTGCGGCTTCCGCGTTAGTTATTTGGACCACCTGGCAAGATGCGTATAGGTTTCTTGGGGCATTGCTGATTTTGGTCGTGTTACCAATTGGATTTTTCTTAATCAAGAATAAACCGCAAGACGTTGGGCTACAGCCTGAAGGGGAGCGAGTAGAACCTGATGGGGGGAAAGATGCCCCTCGTGACTCGGAATCTAGAGCGTATCAGGATTCTACTTTCAAGGAAGCGTTGAGGACACCCTTATTTTGGAAGCTGACTGCAGGTTACTTCGTATGAGGATATTCGATGAGCTTCGTGAATGTTCATTGGGTGCCGTATGTAACAGATCTAGGATTCTCCCAGATGGTAGGTGCTGCTAGCTTCAGTTTAATTGGTTTTTGGTCCATCGTAGGTGTGTTCACGCTAGGACGCATCTCTGATCAAAGAGGGCGCAGAAAAATTCTAGCATTTGCTTATGTTCTGAGGGCAGCGGGATTTGCGGTGGTCTTAATCTCTATGGCAATTCATGGTTCAGGACTACGAGGACTTGAATTGTTTATTCTCTTGGCTGGAGTGATTATTGTCGGGGCTTCTTGGAATGCAGTGGTTGCTATTACCGCTGCTTATGCTGCAGACAGATTCGGTGTTTCAAAGTTAGGAACCATCTACGGAAGCATGTTCGCTGTAATGCCACTAGGGTCAGGAATAGGAGCTGCGTTGGGTGGATACCTGTTTGAATTTCGGCAAAGCTATGATCTTGCAATAATCTCTAATGTGGTGTTCTTGGCTATATCTGCGTTTCTTATTTTGAGCATAAGAGAACGACGCCGTTCTCTGCAGGACTTTAGTGTACCGATCATGAAGTCTGAATGATCGTAATATGGAAATATCGTTTGACCAAACCGAGTTGTTTGTACTGGTGTATACTCCGCTGGAGTTGGAGTGGCAGCTGTTTCTACTATTTTCTTGTCTTCATTGAGAGTCGGATTAGCTGATGATTCTCCGATTGGCTTATTCCGGCAGCTACAAGCTTTTGGTCCTGCCGTGGGTGATACTGAGCAGGCTCAGGCTTTTTCGGGAGCTCTGTAAGACGCTGCCATAGTAGTAGCTGTGGTAATGTTCCTTGGCGCGGCTGTTGTTTTCCTGCTTCCTAGCGGCCATAGTTTATTGCTCAGAGCACCTGATCCCTTTGTCAGATAGGTCGTATGCCGGGGATTTTCATACGCATTCGATAGAGTGACGTACGGGCGGTAATGTAAAGGGAAAGCCCATCGGGATCCCCGAATGCCAAGTTAGCAGGTTGTTCGGGTAGGACTATTGTGCCCACATGTCTTCCTGTTGGTTCTACCACCCATATACCCCCTCCTCCGGTGATATAGAGGTTGCCTTCAGCATCTACTTTCATTCCGTCTGTATTCCCACGCTCCTCTACGTCCTGGTCTATGAATATGGAACCCTCTCTAATCGATCCATCAGAGCGATGTTCGAAAGCCCATGTTTTTCTTCGTCGTGAATCTCCGACGTATAGGATTGACTCATCGGGGGAGAACACTAGACCGTTTGGGCCGTCAAAATCGGAAATAAGCAATTCAAGGGTTCCGTCTATATTGAGTCTAAAAACACCTTGGAAACCGAGTTCTGACTCGCCTGGTTCTATGCCGTAGTTTGGATCGGTGAAGTAAAGAGATCCAGAAGAATGAAATACTAGATCGTTCGGGCTGTTCAGACGCAGGCCTTGGTATTTACTTACAAGCGTTGTCATAACGGGGTCATCACCCATCCGAGATACTCGTCTACCAGAATGTTCACAGGCCACTAGCCGTCCTTGTTTGTCTAGCGTGAGACCGTTGGAGTTTTGGCTTGGGCGTACATAAATCTCAACACCTTCAGTAGGCGACCAGCGGTAAATAGTATCTGCAGGTATATCACTGAAAAGAAGCCATCCACGTGGGTGCCAGATCGGACCTTCTGTGAATTGAAAACCTGTGGCCAGTTGTTCTGGCTCTTGGCATTGTAGGAAATCTGAGAGGGAACGTTTCATATTGCTTGATCCATCGGTTTAGACTTTTGGCAATTTGCCTATAGTTGGTATTGTAAGCAAGTAATCTTTGTAAGATTTCAAAGGGCTGGCATAATATGCTTTATCTTATCGCAATCTCACTTATCTGAAAAATCGGAATGACATCCGTATAGTTAGGAATGTCAGATGTGAGGTCCGGACCATGTTTCCCCATAGCGTTCTTCACGTTTTCCATTGAGTTAAACCAAAGATGCACTATGATTTGAAATGGTGCTGGGGAATCTGATTCTGCAGAGCTCAACCCACGGTCTATTTCATCTTTTACCAAGTCTATGCCAAATTTCTCTCTAACTAGAGGCATGTGAGTATTTACATAATAGTTCCAATCGAACTTTGATCCTTCTTGAGTCGGGTAGAACACTGATACTCTGATCATGGAGTCCTCCTGCAGTTCCCAGCCGGATATAGGGTTATGGAATATGACGGCGTATCATAACGTTCTCCGTACTGCAATAACGTATTGTTAGACCAACACATTCGACTTGAAAGCAGGTCACGGGTGCCTTGAGTTAAAATCGGTTTCCCGTGATTGGCAATGTGATCCGAATGGGCGTGGGCAATATATCCCACAGTGCGCTTGTAACTGGAGTCGAGCCACAGATCTGACTCAGGCAGAACTACACCGCGTTGGGAGATAACGTTTTGACGACGGCTCACCATAGGTGTTTAGAGTATACACTTAGATTCTCTCATCATCAGGTGGAAGTCAGGGGCTCTTGCTATACTTCATGTCAACTTCATTGTCCCGTGTTTAGAGAGGTTGTCTTGAAAGTTGCCCTGTGCCGTATACATCTCAGACTACAAGAGAGCTTCAACCTGAAAGATAAACGACGGATTTCTCAATCATTAATGACTAAAGTCCGATCCAAGTTTAATGTGGCAATTGCTGAGGTGGAAGATAATGACCGTAGGCATTGGCTGACTCTGGGAGTTTCGTACGTGAGTAATGATGGGCGCCATGCCAACCAGGTTATATCAAAGGTGGTTGATTTCGTGGATCAGGGTAATTTTGAAGGAGAGATGGTCGACTACGAATTTGAGTTACTGGACGCTTTCTAGCTGCTGATATGGATTTCTCGAATTTTATTGATGTTCTAATTAGAGAATTAGGGAATGATGGTCAGGTAGTTCACTGGCAGAAGTTACCCGCTAGAGATCCTCAATATCCTGTCAACTCAATCTATGTGAACCCGGCATTAAAAGAACTGCTTCGGTCACGCAATAAGTGGCCTTTGTTCACCCATCAGGTTGACGCTATTAATAAACTGAGGAATGGCGCTAATGTCATAGTAACCACACCTTCCGCCAGTGGGAAAAGTCTCTGCTATCACGTCCCAACGATAGATTTCTTGAGCGAGAAGCGGACTAATCGCGTCCTGTATTTGTTTCCGACGAAGGCGTTGGCTCGGGACCAGATGGAAACATTCGATGATATGACTGACGGCTTCAACATACGGTCAGCCATATTTGACGGTGACACGCTGACCGAAGAACGGGCACAAATTAGACGTTATGCTCAACTTATAATTACCAATCCAGACATGTTGCATTTGGGTATTTTGCCGAATCACCGCAGCTGGGCAAGGTTGTTTCGTGAGCTAAAGCTAATAGTAATCGATGAAGCTCATATATACCGCGGTGTCTTTGGGTCACATGTAGCTAACGTGATACGAAGATTGAGGCGTTTATGTCGGATCTATGGGAGTGACCCACAGTTTGTCATGTGTTCAGCTACCATTGGCAACCCAGAAGATTTATCTAAAGAATTGATCGGACTTCCTTTTGAGGTAGTAGACCATAATGGTGCGGGGGTCGGTGGCCGTCACTTCGTTTTCTGGAATCCTCCTATAGTGGATAAACGGAAATCACTACGCCGTAGTACAAATACGGAAGTTAGTGGACTGCTGTCGCTAATGGTTGGTGAAGGTGTTCGCACACTGGCGTTCGTTAGAACGCGACGCTTGGCTGAATTGGTATATATCTACACGCGGGAGATCTTGCTACAAAATCATCCTGAATTAGCAGAACGAGTAGGTAGTTACAGGGCGGGTTATCTGGCTCATGAACGCCGAGAGATTGAGGGCGCATTTTTCTCTGGCGAACTTCTGGGGATTGCTGCAACTAACGCGTTAGAGTTAGGGATAGACATTGGTGAATTGGATGCCACACTTCTTGCAGGTTATCCTGGCACCATTGCAGCGACATGGCAACAAGCTGGTAGAAGCGGAAGATCTGGATCAGAATCTTTGACCGTTTTGGTAGCTCGCGATGATCCCGTCGATCAATATTTGATGAATCATCCCGAATTCCTTTTTGATACTAGAAGCGAAAGCGTCCTTATGTCGCCAACTAATCCGCATATCATGGGCCCACATTTGCTTTGTGCAGCGTATGAAACTCCAATAAGCTCTGATGATCACTTGATCTTTGGTCCAAAACTCGGTGATCAGATTCAACAACTTGATGCTCAGGGATTGCTTCATAGTTCGTCTGGGAAATGGCACTTGTCACCGGAGGTTGGCTATGCGGCTGAAGATGTTAATCTCAGGTCTACAGGTAATGACAACTACATGGTGGTGGAGGAAAAATCCGGTACGATCCTCGAAACTGTAGACGAAGGGGTGGCGTTCCGTCAGCTCCACCAAGGAGCGGTCTACCTACACCGCGGAAATTCATACGTGGTAAATAGGCTGGAAATAGCAGCCAAACTAGCCTATGTTCAGAACGAAGATTTACCGTATTACACTCAGCCCAATGAGGTAACTGATATCCAGATAGTACGGGCATGGGAATCTAAGACCGTTGGTCGAGTTAAGGTAACTCTAGGTGAAGTACAAGTAACGGATCATGTTGTTGGATACCGTCGTAAGGAACCGTTTACCGAACGGGAACTGTCCAGAGGGGTTTTAAGTCTTCCTCCAAATATTTTCGACACAGTTGCGTTCTGGTTCGATGTCCCTCAAAAATTCATAAAGCGGTGCAAAGAAGATGGGCTAGATTTGGAAGGAGGCCTGCACGCTGGAGAACATGCGGCCATCAGCATTTTGCCACTGTTCGCAATGTGTGATCGGAATGATATAGGAGGAGTTTCAACTTTGTTGCATGTAGATACTGGGCGGCCTCAGGTGTTTATTTATGATGGACACCCCGGAGGTGTCGGTATTTCAGAGCAGGGATACCATCAAGTTCTTCGCCTGTGGGAAGCCACTTTAGATATGATGCACTCATGCTCTTGTCACGAAGGGTGTCCTTCTTGCGTGCAATCTCCTAAATGTGGGAATAACAACTATCCACTTGATAAGAAAATCGCTATAGATTTGTTCCGAGAGTTGTGCAAATAGCTTGTAGTATTAACGTCTGAACCAGGCCGACATGGCATCGTGATATATTATTAAAAGTCACACTTCGTCCGATGGTGTTATGAGGATATATGTGAGAGATATTTGTGGGTAATTTGGTCGCATTTATATACGATGATTCCTTAGGTGGCCACGTTCTTCGCGAAGGCCATCCTATGAAACCAGTTCGCCTTAGATACACATACAATTTATTGGACGCATACGGAGCATTTGATCATTCCGGACAAATCTTTAAGCCTCGTCATGCGACGGTGGACGAACTCACCACTTTCCATACTAGGGATTATGTAGATGCAGTTGAGAGGTTAGGCGTAGTTGGAGTTGGGTCAGACATGGAACGATATAATTTTACTGATATCGGAGACAATCCCGTGTACCCAGGAATGTTTGACGCAGCTAGGCTCAGCACTGGTGGCTCCCTGGTGGCCGCGGAGTTGGTTGCATCTGGTAGTGTCAACACAGCCTTCAATATAGGGGGTGGTCTTCACCATGCGGCAGCGGATCATGCATCTGGGTTTTGTATATTTAATGACCCTGTAATAGCTATCAAGTATCTGGTGAGCAAGGGAATGAGGGTAGCTTACGTCGACATTGATGCACATCATGGCGATGGTGTTCAAAATGCTTTTTACGAAACTGATCAGGTTCTAACGATTTCCACCCATGAGTCTGGGCAATTCTTATTTCCTGGTACTGGGTTCGTCGATGAAATTGGTACCGGACAAGGCCGTGGCTATGCTGTGAATGTACCGCTCTTCCCTTACACTGGAGACGAAACTTACCTGGATGTATTCGGTCAGGTGGTGTTACCGCTGGTGAAGGCATTTAACCCGGATGTGCTTGTGAGTCAGCTGGGGATAGATACTCACTTTAACGACCCTATTACCCATCTTCGTCTTAGCTCCCGTGCATTTACAAAAGCAGTTTCGTTGCTAGCCGGGTTAGGAATGCCCTGGATAGCCCTGGGGGGTGGTGGATACGATGTACAGGCCGTTGCTCGTTGTTGGACTCTGGCCTATGGGGAGATGACTAACAAGGTTTGGCCGAAGGAGATTCCAACCAGCTATTCCGATATTCATGGACAGACTGAATTAAGAGACGAAGATGTGGCGCATCCAAACAAGGAGATACGAGACCAGATTGCGAGTCACACCCAATCGATCTTGGCTGATATTAAGAGGCTAATTTTCCCGTTCTATAGTTGAATGGCCTGCTGAATTTTGGGAGCCTCTGGGAGGATCAGGTAAAAAAGGAACCTGACTTGTAAATCGATCCTCCATCTCAATAAGGGGAATTAGGTACAACGGGGAGGTAACACAGAGATATACCTCACCTCTATCTCACAACGGCCTTATAAGCCTTAATAGCATCCTCGCAACCGATAACCCCTGACACCCCAACCATCTCACGCCAGCATATGGCATCTACCTGACAGGTTATAATGGATTCCATAAAAAGTTTGATTTTGACGACTTGCCAAACCCCAACTCTATTATTCAGTATGTGCTACTTGCTAGTAGGTTAAATATGCCTGGTTTCGATTTTTACAGCCTGATTGAAAACCTGTGAAGCTGAAATAATACGTCGATTGGTTTACGGAGGGGCTATGACTTAATAAATCACCAGTGGTGTCTGGGGTAGTTGTGACAGGCTGAGAGTGTTCTATGCCGGCTAGGAGTCCCATGGGGGATTAGGTACAACGGGGGGGGG
>VEXF01000036.1 GCA_009391275.1 SAR202 cluster bacterium AD-804-J14_MRT_500m
TGATAAAGTCGTGGGGTGAACCAGGAAAAGGCCCTGGACAATTCAACTTGCCTCACGGACTATGGGTGGATAGTCGAGGACGATTGTTGGTGGCAGATAGGGAGAACGATCGAATACAAGCGTTTTCTCAAGATGGGGATTTCTTAGACCAATGGAATTTGGATTTGATCGGGCCTGCTGTAGTTCATGTTGATGGTAATGATATAGCCTATGTGCCAGAGCACAATGGTGGCTTGTTCAGCATTATTACTCTAGATGGCGAACGGATTGCTCGATGGGGTTCTGATATTAATATCACATGCCACGGGGCTTGGGTTGACTCCCGTGGAGATGTCTATGTTGTGCAACCAGGCAACTTTGGCAAGAAGCGGCGAGTGGTAAAATTTCATCGTAAATAATTTAGATATCATGTTGTGCGTCGAAAGTCGGACAAGCGATATGTGGTCAGACCGCGCATACAGTGGGATCAAATATAGGATATGGAGTGGACGCTTTCAAATGTGGGGATGTCGACATCGCAGGGAACCTTTCAGGAAATAAAATAACCATATAATAATCATATCCTGGCCTAGATTAGCTTGGTTAATCTACGACTTTAGACTCTAATATTCGCAGGCTTATCGTGTTATCAATGATTAATTATCATAACAAATAGGAAGACTAGACGGAGATCCAATTTCGAGGAGGTTAATATGACAGACGGAAAAAGAACCGATGATACCCGGCCAGCTATATTTAGGAATTACGACTTCAAATTTGGCCCGGAACAGCTAACGCCAGCAGTAGTATTGAATCTGGATGAGCCTGACGATCGAGCATTAGTGAATGGCAAGTTAAGGTGGGCTCCCGGTCTAGTTCCTGGTGAACCAAATGAAGGGTTAGTTGCCGGCAAGTACATTGAGTCGCCGCCTCGTTTGAAAGACTTTGACGATTCGGATTGGGAAGAGCCAAAGAATATCCGCGATGTCGTGGGAACTGGATTTACCTTCGCTTGGTATCGTTTCACTATTATATTGCCAGACAAAGTAAGGGATCTTGATGTCCGAGGGTCTCAAATCTGGTTTGAGACTTGTTCTGATGATTACGGTGAAATCTGGATGGATTGTCCGCCTTTTCAAGAAGATTTTCTTGCTGCTCAGGCGATAAAAGCTAATCATTTCACACCGGTGACTGGATACAACGCTAGAGATCGGATACTAGTCACGAATGATGCTGAAGTAGGCAGGAAACACGTCATAGCCTGTCTTGCTATAAACGCTCCTATGGCGCAACCTCTAGGTGGCACGTTTATCAGATATGCCCGTCTCGAGATTTGTCAAGGAGTTGCTAAGATACCAGTTTAGAAAAAGGAGATAAGATGGGAAGAAAGCTACCGACTGCAGAAGAGATTAGCGGATATTTCAAGTCGCTTAGCAACTGGGGTCGTTGGGGCCCTGATGACCAAATGGGTACCATCAACTTGATAACACCGGAAAAAAAACTTCAGGCAGTTGGACTTGTCCAAAAAGGAATCAGTGTTACTATGGCGCGTCCGATAGTTGCTGAGCCGTCTGCCGATGCAGCTGTGCCGCCGGCTCTATTTATGATAGAAAGCGGAGAGGGATGGGCTAGTACGCCTGGCAAGCCGGAAACTCCTAGCCATGGTGCGTCGGAATTTATAAGTATGGTTTTCCATGGGTTCGTGGTTACACATGTCGATAGCTTGGCCCACATCTATCTTGGAGACAAAATTTACAATGGACAACCGGCTCATGAAGTCCGGACGAGGGGTGGAGCGCGCATTGAAAGCATTGACCTGCTGAAGGATGGGGTAATCACCCGAGGAGTTCTTTTTGATTTTCCCAAACTAAGGGGAGTGGAATACATGCAAGCGGGAGAAGCAATATTTCCTGAGGATCTAGACGAGGCTGAGGAACGTTTAGGTGTTAAGGTAACATCGGGAGATTTGCTTTTAATACGAACAGGGAACTGGGAACGCCGAAAGGCCGAAGGACCCAAAGATCCGATGGTCCATGGCGCGTCTGGCCTTCACGCTGCTTGCTTGCCTTGGCTGCATCGAAAAGATATAGCGATGCTTGGATCTGATATGGCCTCTGATGTTTTACCGTCCGGCTATGAGGAATTCCGACTTCCAGTCCATATAGGGGTTCTTCCAGTGATGGGATGCTGGATGCTGGACAACTGCAATCTCGAAGATTTATCGGATCGGTGTCGAGAGGAAGAACGTTACGAATTTATGGTGGTGGTCAATCCATTACGCTTGTCTAAGGGGACCGGTGCCCCAGTGAATCCAATAGCTATCTTCTAATTGAGGATTAATGGCATTTTAAAAATTTTCTGAAATTGGCTGTTAAACCAAGGCTATTGTCATGCTGAATCGGCTTTAATATTAATTACTCACTCTGATACTCTGCTTTATTCATTGCATTTCGAGAGCATGCCTGACGAATCAACAGCTGAGTGTTCTAGGACTAGTCAGTATTGTGAATCTGTTCAAGTTAGTAAAAGACTTAACTGAGGCTGTGATATTTGCACTGATAATATTTTTCGTTCTCCAAATCAGTGTACAAAATTTTAAAGTAGAAGGTTCTAGTATGGCTCCAGCTCTTCACTCTGGTAAATATGTGACCATCCATAAGCTGGGGTACGTCAAAATAGAATTAGATAAGCTTCGTAGATTTATTCCACTGTGGAGTGCAGAGAAAAATACTCTGGCACTTCCGTTTCAACAGGACGGACCAGTGAGAGGAACCGTTGTGATTTTTGAATTCCCTCAAAATTCTGATAGGAGCTTCGTAAAACGTATAATAGGCTTGCCTGGGGAAATGGTATCCATAAAAAATGGAGTTACCTATATCAATGATCATAAGCTCGACGAGCCTTACGTTGGCACCCTAAAAGAAAACGAGAATGCTCAATATTCGATTCTGGATGAAAATCAGTACTTCGTAATGGGTGATAACCGACCGTATAGCAATGACTCACGTCATTGGGGGCCGGTTCCTTTAGAGAAAATTATTGGAGAGATATGGTTTAACTATGGTCTACCCTTCGACTTAGGGTTTATGAACGAAGCGAAATAATCTCGGTAATGTTCAGATTGTTTATGGTGCGTACCAGCAGATTTGTAAGTTGTGAACCCCTATCAGAATTGCTACAATCCATGTCGCCTAGATTCGATCCGTATTAACTGGCGCAGGCGATCCACCTTAACTGGTGCAGGCGATCCATATTAACTGGTGCAGGCGATCCATATTAACTGGTGCAGGCGAGCAAGGAGCATTGCAATTTGGGAAAAATAAATGTCGCGATCATTGGCGTAGGTAACTGTGCTTCGTCACTAGTACAAGGTGTTCACAAATATCGAGAGGTTCCAGAGGGCGACATTATTCCGGGATTGATGCATCCAAGGATCGGTGATTACGAAATCGGGGACATAAACTTCGTGGCGGCGTTCGATGTTGATCAGACAAAAGTAGGGAAAGATTTATCTGACGCGATTCGTTCTGGGCCAAACAACACCTTGAACTTTGCTGAGGTTCCCACTACTGGAGTCACGGTAGAGCTTGGAATGACTCACGATGGGATTGGGAAATATGTCTCGGATGTGGTAAAAAAAGCCCCTGGGCCTGCAGTGGATGTTGCACAGATCCTTAAAGACCGGGAATGTGATGTCGTAGTCAGTTATCTTCCAGTTGGCAGCGAAGAAGCCACGAGATGGTATGTCGAACAGATTTTAAAAGCCGGCTGCGGATTTGTTAATTGCATCCCAGTGTTTATAGCATCGGATCCCTCTTGGGAGGCGAGATTCGAGTCTCGAGGTGTGCCTGTGGTAGGAGATGATATAAAATCTCAAGTTGGTGCCACTATAACTCATAGGGTACTTACGCGATTATTTCGTGATAGAGGAGTTACAGTCGACCGTACATACCAGTTAAATTTTGGTGGAAACACAGATTTTCAAAATATGTTGGAGCGAGAGCGTCTCACCTCAAAAAAAATATCGAAGACTAATTCAGTTATTTCACAACTTGACTATGATATTGGTTCAGAGAACATTCATATAGGGCCTAGCGACCATGTCCCTTGGCTTGATGATAGAAAATGGTGCTACATAAGAATGGAAGGGCATCTGTTTGGAGGAGCCCCAATAAATCTTGAATTAAAGCTTGAGGTGTGGGACAGCCCGAACTCTGCTGGTGTGGTTGTGGATGCCATTAGGTGCGCTAAATTAGCCATTGATCGCGGGATAGGAGGAGCCATAGAAGGGCCAAGCGCCTATTTTATGAAATCGCCTCCAAAGCAGCACAGCGATGACGTAGCCCGTCAGATGGTCGAAGACTTTATTTCTGCAAACGGGAAATAAATACAAAGGTCGATCGAACTTATCGAGTCCTTCGTATGAAAATAGCGCAGGTCTCTCCGTATGACTTTACTTGGCCAGGTGGAGTCACCGAACATATTTCACATCTAAGCCATCAACTGATCAATATGGGTCATCAGGTGAAAATCCTTGCCCCATATTCTCCAGGCAGAGCTAGCGGTTTAGATCCAAACGTCGTACCAATCGGGCGATCGCTTCCCATTCCGGCCGGTGGATCAATCGCGCGAATATCGTTATCGCCGTGGATTTACAGACAGGTGCGGCGATTGATAAAAGAAGAGCAGTTTGACGTGGTTCATCTTCACGAACCCATGGCGCCATATCTTAATTTGGCGGTTCTTCAATGTTCCGATGCGGTGAATATTGGAACATTTCATGCGTATCATGGGAGCACACGTTGGTACTTTTGGAGCAAATCCATCCTGAAATATTGGTTTAAAAAATTAGATGGGCATATAGCGGTGTCTCCTGCAGCAATCAGTCATGTGCAGCCATTCTTTCCAGTTGATTACGATGTCATACCAAACGGTATTGATTTAGGTAATTTTGATGAAAGCGTAGACCCGATCCCGCAATACCGAGATGGGAAACTTAACATACTCTTCGTAGGTCGTATGGAGAAGCGCAAAGGGCTAAAGTATTTGCTCGAGGCGTTCGGCCAGGCTAAGTGGGATTATCCCAACATTCGATTGATAGTTGTGGGTCCAGGGAAGCTGGATAAATATTGTCAAAGGGTGGTATCAGAACGCAATCTCCAGGATGTGATCTTCGTAGGAGCAGTTGATAGTAATACGCTGTATCGTTACTATCGTACAGCCGATATTTTCTGTACACCGGCTACTGGCAAAGAGAGCTTCGGAATAGTTTTGCTAGAGGCAATGGCCTCATCTAAACCTATATTAGCAACTTCTATTTTGGGGTATGCGTCGATAATTAAACATGGTCATCAAGGTTTTCTGGTGCCTCCGCGGGATACAAACGCACTTGCCAAAGGGTTGGGTGTGCTCATAGAAAATCCCGAACTTCGTAAGGAACTAGGTGCTCGTGGCAGAATGGTGGTAGATCAATATCGGTGGGAAATTGTGGCTCAGCAGGTCTTGGATTACTACTCAAAAACAATAGAAATGAGTCATGGCACAAAAGATTCGTGATAAAGGTAGAGACGTAGTCCTGCGACATGTCGAAGAACCTGGGGCTAGGTTTTTGAATTGGCTGGGTTTCAGCCCGAACATGATTACGGTGTTCGGTTTTATCGTAGTGATCGGTAGTGCTGCTGCCATAAGTCTAGGGCACCTTACTTATGGAGGCGTTATTTTCTTGGCTGGCTCGTTTTTAGATATGTTCGATGGTTCACTGGCTCGTCTTACCAATCGGGTTACACTTTTTGGTGGGGTTTTGGATTCGTTATTCGATAGATTGGGAGAAATGGTTCTATACTTGGGTTTAGCTATGTATGGCGTAAGAATAAACCCCGGAGAGAGAGACCTGGTGTTGTATTTCGCATTGCTTATAATCGCGCTCGGAGCATCCCAGTGTGTTAGTTATCTTCGAGCAAAAGGAGAAGCTTTAAACATTTATACACGTGGAGGGTTGATGACCCGTCCTGAGCGCGTCATATTGTTGAGTTTAGGTCTTTTGTTGGGGGATGGGATCATGGTCTGGATCTTGGGAGTTATAGCAGTGCTTTCTATTTGGACTCTGTATACCAGGGTTGTAATTATTCGCCAAGAAATTCATGGCTCTGAGTAACTGGATACCTTAGTAATGGAGCATTCCAAGAGAATAATTTGAACTACATGGGGTTGGATAAGGTGTTGGGGCTGATGTAGACTATCGGCGTCAACGGCAGGAGGCTCTTTTCATGGCGTATATACCAGATCAAAATAAGGCGGAAATCAAAAGAAGACTTCGTAAGGAACTGAGGGAAGATGTGACCTTAAATTTCTTTACAGCGATGTCATCGACTCTTCTGACTATTCCTGGCAGAGAGTGCCCAACATGCCCTCAAAACCAGAAACTATTAGAAGAATTGACCAGTCTTTCACCAAAACTTCACTTCAAAATTTATGATTTCTATTCTGACCAGGAAATACGGGACGAGTACGCGGTGGAACGTATTCCAGCTACAGTGCTCGAGACCGAAGGTAGCGAGCGACTGCGATATTATGGAATACCGGCCGGGTACGAATTCGCAACCCTATTAGAAGATCTGATTACCTTATCTAGGGGTGTTAGTCCTTTACAGACCTCTACACGTAGGAATCTTAGAAAAATAAATCAGCCTATACATATGCAGGTGTTTGTCACACCTTCTTGACCACATTGTCCTTTGTTGGCCAGGTTGGCCCACGCAATGTCTTTAGAGAATAAATTGATAACAGCAGATATCATAGAAGCACAGGAGTTTCCTTCGCTAGCTCGCCAGCATAATGTGACTGCAGTTCCCAAAACAATAATAAACAATACTCTACAATTCAACGGCAATTTGTCTGAACCAGAGTTGTTAGAAAAAATAATGCAAATTGGTTACAGGGACCCCAAATCATCTTCCGAAAAGGATAGCTGAGAGCATGAGGCGGGAATTTAAAATTAGGACCAAAGGCCCAGATTTGCGAGTGGCCATTGTTGCCGCAAGATTCAATGAAACAATCACGAATCGGTTGTTAGAAGGTGCTCTGGTAGGGTTGGAAGCATGCGGTCTTGACAAGAACAATATCGCTGTAGCATGGGTACCGGGCTCGTTGGAATTGGGTATAATTGCTAGGGCATTTGCCAATTCGGGCAAATATGATGCGATCGTTTGCCTTGGCGCGGTTATTCGGGGAGAGACGGGGCATTACGATGTTGTTGCCACCCAAAGCACTGCGTCACTCTCGCGAATAGCACTGGATACAGGAATACCAATTGGAATGGGGATCCTCACCACAGATGACGTTGCGCAAGCAATGGAACGGTCAGGCGGTAAAGTAGGCAACAAAGGATACGATTCTGCCGTAACTGCTGTAGAGGTAGCTAATTTATTGACTCAGATCACAGGGCTCTGAATAAATGCCAGAGGATACTTTAACAGATCAGCTTCAACAAGATCTCTATAAGGCCATGCGTGCACGAGATTCTGTAAGGGTTTCTGTCATACGATTGCTGCGTAGCAGCATAGGATATCGGGAGAAGGAAACCCAAAAATCTTTGAGTGATGCGGATGTTTTGGATGTGATATCTGGTCAGGTGCGACAACGGCGTGAAAGCATAGAGATGTATGAGAAAGGTTGCCGTCAAGATCTGGTTGATAAAGAAACTGCGGAATTAATAATCCTTCAGGAATATTTACCCTCCCAACTGACCGATGCAGAGTTGTGTGAATTGGTTAATCGCGCAATCGTTGACTTAGGAGCAACTGGTCCCCGAGACAAAGGACGAGTTATGGGCCTCATAATGCCAAACGTGAGAGGAAAAGCTGAAGGTGGAACAGTTAACTTAGTTGTTACTAAATTATTGAATGAATTAGAAGGTCAGGGCTAAATGTATAGAGGCTCGGAAGCTAAATATGTGTTGATAACTGATTGGGAGCCAGCGCGTCATAGGTCTTCCATGCATATTGGGCAATTTATCCGGTGATGAAAGTGCTCGAGAATCACATTTCTCCGAGATGTCAGCACCTAAGAAGTTGAAATTTGGGATTGTGGTTTTCCCGGGAACTTGGAGCGATGGTGATTGTCATCATGCCCTTACGACAGCTATAGGTCAGGAAGCGGGGTATGTATGGTACAAGGAGGAGGATCTTTCTGGGTTTGATTGTGTAGTTTTACCTGGCGGCTTCTCTTATGGCGATTATCTTAGGCCAGGTGCTATAGCGAGGTTCACTCCCATAATGACAGCTGTTGAACGTTTTGCTAGTGCCGGGGGTCTTGTAATAGGCATCTGTAATGGCTTTCAGGTCTTATGTGAGGCCGGTTTGCTGCCGGGAATTTTGAGGCCTAACAAACGTCTTCAATTCCGATGCGAATGGACATATCTCAAAGTGGAAAATACTAATACTCCATTTACGCTCGATTGTAACGTCGGAGACGTGTTGCGAGTCCCCATATCTCATGGGGAAGGTAACTATTCGGTAGATCCTGTTGTAGCCCATACTTTGTCGAGTCAAAACCGAGTGCTATTTCGCTATAGTACGGCTAATGGAGAGGTAACCTTGGACTCTAACCCTAATGGATCGTTTGAGAACATTGCTGGAATTGTCAATAAACAGGGCAATGTATTAGGGATGATGCCTCATCCAGAACGATGTTGTGAGGCGGTGGTTGGTGGGACGGACGGAGCCGTTATATTCCGTTCCATAGTAAGATCAATGGCTACGATATAAATGGCTCTAGGCATCTTGTTTGCCTTTCTCGCTACCTTGGGGTTTGGGTCGTCAGCTGTGTTCGCTCGGTTGGGATTACAAAGAATCAATTTGAAAATAGGGACATTGATTTCGGTTACAACTAGCTTTTTGTTCACCACAGTTTTTATGCTTGTATTAAATGCGTCCGATGTACCCTTGCTTCCAGGCATAGCATTCTTGTGGTTTCTGGGCTATGGATTAATTACGTTTCCTATAGCACGTTTCCTGAACTACAAATCGCTTAACATGGCAGGTGCTACCCGAGTGACACCGATCCTTTCATTGAACCCGATCTTCGCTACGATCCTGGCAATGATTTTATTGGGCGAGCGACCTAATTTATTGATTGGTCTGGGTGTGTTGGTTACAGTAATTGGACTTGGCCTGATAGTAAGCGAACGGCGTCCAAATGCGGGTTAAAACAACAATAGACCGGCAAGTATTGTCGGGTATGGCCTTAGCCGTTGTAGCTGCCGTTGCTTATGGGGGCAGTAATGTTATTGCAAAAATGGCCATGGATGACGATAAGATCCCACCGATCGTGTTCACGTCTTTTTCTCTCATGTTTGGAACTACGATGTTGGCAGTTTTATCTGCGAAAGATATAAGAACAGGTACATATATTTCACTGCGTGCGGCTGCTCTGATGATGGCAGCAGGAATTTCTTCTGGGTTTGCTGTAATGTTTCTCGTGCTGGGTCTAGATCGTGCCACTGTTACCTTAGTTAGCCCAATAGCGGCTCTTAACCCGATTGTGACCTTGACTTTAGCCCATCTTTTATTGCAGCGACTGGAACTAATTACCAAGAAAGTGGTGATAGGTACTCTTCTGGCAGTGGGTGGAGTGATTCTGGTGATCATAGGAAGTGCTTAGTTATGGAATCTGTTACCAAAGCGACGTTAGATGAAATAGCGTTAAGTGAGGAAGAGTACGAACTCATTGTTGAACGATTGGGTCGTGAGCCGAACCGAGTTGAACTAGGAATGTTCGGGGCTTTGTGGAGCGAACACTGTGGTTATAAGCATTCGAAGTTATTATTAAGACTGCTACCGTCCAAGAGTCCACGTGTGCTGTTACCACCGGGAGCGGAAAACGCAGGAGCGGTAGATATTGGGGATGGATTGGCAGTGGTGTTTAAAATGGAATCGCATAATCATCCTTCAGCTATTGAGCCATTCCAAGGGGCGGCTACTGGTGTCGGTGGGATTGTGCGAGATATTTTAGCAATGGGTGCTAGGCCAATCGCATTATTAAACTCACTGAGATTTGGTCCTCTTGACGATCCTCGCAATCGTTATCTGTTCAATGGTGTGGTTGGGGGAATTTCATGGTACGGAAATTGTATTGGTATACCGGATGTAGGAGGCGAAATATCTTTTTCTCAAAGTTACGCTGGCAACCCTTTAGTAAATGCGTTATGTGTCGGTTTGGTTGAGACCAAAAATATTGCACACTCAAGCCTGGGTGATGAAGGAAATGTTTTATTGTTAGTCGGCTCTGATACCGGTAGAGATGGAATACATGGTGCTTCGGGCTTAGCTTCTAGAACTTTTGAAGCGCAACGTGAATTACGTCCAGCCGTGCAAGTAGGAAACCCATTTCTTGAAAAAGTTTTGATAGAAGCATGTCTCGAGGCACTAAGATCTGGATGCGTGGTTGGGATACAAGATCTGGGTGCTGCGGGACTTACTAGTTCTACTGTCGAGTCAGCCGACCGTGCGGGTGGGGGAGTAATTGTCGATGTTTCTGACGTACACAGACGGGAATCTGGTATGAGCAGCTATGAAGTAATGCTGTCAGAAAGTCAAGAGCGAATGTTGCTTGCGACATCAGTTGGCGACAAAGAACGGTTAGCCCGTGTGTTGGAGAAATGGGATCTCTCATGGAGCACACTAGGGCTGGTTACTTCAGATAAAAATGTACGTGTGATGGATGGAGACATTGAGGAGGCAAATCTTCCGGTACAAGCGTTGACAGATCCTAAACTTTATCGGTTGAAAGGGAGCAAATCGCAGGAATCTCGATTGGCTCGCAATTTCCCTTTATCGAAGATACCACTCGTCGACAAATCTCCAGGGGATGTATTGTTGGCTTTATTGGAGTCCCCTAATATTGCCAGTAAAAGTTACGTTTTTAGACAATACGATCATCAGGTTCAGACTAATACTGTGTTGGGTCCTGGTGAGGCTGACGCGGCGCTCCTTCGGATAAAGGGTACGGCTAAAGGCATCGCCATAAGTACGGATGGCAACGGCCGTTATTGTTACCTAGATCCTTTCAAAGGTGGTGCAATTGCCGTGGCAGAGTCTTGCAGAAATGTTTCGTGCGTTGGGGCGCTGCCTATCGCGTTGACAGATTGCCTCAACTTTGGAAACCCTGAGCGGCCGGAAATTTATTATCAATTGGAGTGGTGTATTCGTGGAATAGCACAAGCATGTCGGGTTTTAGATGTGCCTGTAGTGAGCGGTAACGTTAGTTTATACAATGAAACAGAAGAGGATCCAATATTTCCTACGCCGATAATCGGTGCTATGGGATTAAGTCACGATGTGTCGAAACATGTAGCATCAGGGTTTTCTGAGGAGGGGGATCTTGTCGTCTTATTGGGCACTGATTCTTTATCGGGTCGTATAAACGGACTGGCGGGCAGCGAATTTTTGCAGTTGGAGCATGGCAGAGTGCTTGGGCGCCCTAATATAAATTTGGCTTTAGAAAAACAGGTTCAGATGCTTTGTCGAATCCTTATCAATGAGGAACAGGTTGATTCTGCACACGATTGCTCTGATGGCGGATTAGCTGTGGCATTAGCGGAGTGCTGTATTGGTGGTGGGATGGGTTTCGTTGGCGATTTTGATCTCCGAGGGAGATGGGATACGGCTCTTTTTGGAGAAACGCAATCGCGAATTTTGGTCTCTCTACCTGAAATAAACCTGTCTCGCTTGAAGGTTATGGCAGGGGAATGTTCAGTTCCATACGTCATATTGGGTCGGACTGGTGGCGGTAGATTTGGTCTAGGAAGACTTCTGTCCCTGCCGGTGGATAGGTTAGTGGAAAGATGGGGTCAAGGTTTAGAAGAAGCGTTGACTGCTATACCTCGTTAATTGGCAGAAGAACCACGAAACACTGATATATTCTTCTGTAAAATTTTGTGAAGCTGTCTAGTAGACCAAGGGTGGAGATAGATCGTTGATCCGGTCCTTCTAGAGATTTTGATTTCTGCACCAAGGCTATGCCTGTGGATATCTAACTTGGTTACATCTTCAAAATGTACAATTTTTTTCCGAGGCTTCCCGTAATTTATTATCAGTTGGTCGTTAAGTACTTCATACGATCTAGGGGCCAGAAACCAATAACTTAAGAATAAAATTACTCCCAATCCTGAAAGCACAGCTCCGTCAGAAATGGTGTTCGCACCTTTAGCAGTAACTAGCACAGCTAGCACAATAAGTAAAATCCCCAAAACCCCAATTGAAGTGGTGATAACGTTCGTGCGATGGCGTAATTTGCATGTATATGCTATGTGTTCCATGCCTATATTTTAACATGGAAAATTTACATATTCGGGTTATTTCATGATTTATGGCAAATGTCGTCTATGTCAACTGCTACTAGATTGAGTTACCATCTAAATTGAAATAACGCGAAACTAGGAGCGTACCCTCGATGGTTCAAGTCGAAAAGTATATCTATAAATTTTCTGAAGGCAACGCCCAGATGAAAAATCTGTTGGGTGGGAAGGGTGCTAATCTTTCTGAAATGGTCAACCTCGGTTTACCGGTTCCTCCTGGATTTGTTATTACGACTGACGTATGTCTTCAATATTACGAGCTAAATAGAACAATGCCTCTTGGTCTGTGGGAGGATATAGAATCTCACGTGCACGATCTTGAACTGGATGTGGGTCGTGGATTTGGCGATGCAGATAATCCCTTGCTTGTGTCTGTGAGATCCGGTGCAAGATTCTCCATGCCGGGCATGATGGATACAATTCTGAACCTAGGTTTAAATGAAGAGAATATTAATGGTCTTGGTAGGGTGATGGGTGATCGCAGATCCGCTTTGGATGCGTATCGTAGGTTCCTTCAAATTTTTTCCAATGTTGCCATGGGTGTGCCAGGAGAGCTGTTTGAAGAGATTCTTGATTTTCATAAGCAACGTGCCGGCGTAGTACTTGATCACGAACTGAGTGAAGATCAGCTTGTCGAGGTGATTGCCGAATTCAAGCAAACGATTGTTAATACCGCTGGGAAAGAGGTGCCGCGTGATCCATGGGATCAACTGTATCAGGCAGTGCGCGCCGTATTCGAGAGTTGGAATAATGACCGAGCTATAGAATATAGAAACTATCGTGGCATCCCTCATGATTTGGGGACTGCCGTGAATATCATGGCAATGGTCTTTGGTAACACTGGATCTGAAAGTGGTACCGGAGTTCTTTTTACTCGAGACCCTAGCACAGGAGAGAGGAAGATCTTTGGCGAATACCTGGCTAATGCCCAAGGTGAAGATGTGGTAGCTGGAGTGCGTACACCGGAACATGTCACAGAAATGGAAAATACTCAACCTGCTATTTACCGGCAATTGATGGATCTCGCCCTATTGCTGGAGGGACACTATCGTGATGTACAGGATGTAGAGTTCACTGTGGAACATGGTAGGTTGTTTTTGCTTCAAACCAGAAATGCTCAGCGCACTGTCAGCGCAGCAGTAAGAGCCGCAGTAGATATGGTAAAAGAAGGGCTTATTTCTACCGATGAGGCGATCCAGCGAGTAGATGCTCGGGAATTGGATCGGTTGTTTGTCCCACGATTCGATCTACATGACAGGGCTAAAGCTGTGGATGGGGGAGCGCTGTTGACTCGAGGAATGGGCGCATCACCTGGGGCTGCCACGGGTAAGGCATATTTCACGGCCGATCGTGCTGCAGAAGCTGGTCGCTCAGGCGAAGTTGTGATCATGATGCGCCCAGAGACGAATCCGGATGATATAAATGGGATCATACAATCAGCTGGAATACTAACCAGTCGTGGGGGTACAACTAGCCATGCAGCCGTTGTTACTCGTGGATTAGGCAAACCATGCATAGTTGGCGCAGAGGAGATCGTATTTTCGAGAAATGGGGACAAAGCCGAATGTGGCGGTAGACCCGTATACGAAGGTGATCAAATAACCATTGATGGAACTACTGGTGAAGTGTTTCTGGGACACATTGCGATAGTAAGCCCGGATTTGGAAGATATGGAAGAAGCTACACAGCTTCTTGCCTGGGCCGACGGAAGACGACGGTTAGGTGTTATGGCCAATGCTGATACCGAGGCAGATGCCAAAATGGCTTTGTCATTAGGAGCGGAGGGGATTGGGCTCTGTCGCACGGAGCATATGTTCCTAGGTCCGGAAAGAGTGGCCACGGTGCAGAAAGTGCTTTTGAATGCCTCTGTAACGGAACGGTGGGAAGGTTTGCATCCAGAAATAGACCTTGCAGCCGCGGGCGTGATACTTCCTGAAGATACGCCAACAGCTGTGCGAACATATTACGGAGCATTGCAGGATCTTGAGAAGCTGCAGATCCAGGATTTCACAAACATATTTCGCGTGATGGGGAAAAGGCCTGTAATCATTAGGTTGTTAGATGCACCACTGCATGAATTTCTTCCCAGGTATGAGGACCTTCTTTTGGAGGTGTCTTCTCTGCGTGAAAACAACGACGACGCTGTCAACCTAAAGGCTAAAGAAGAAGTTCTTGCTCTTTTGGAGCGTACCAGAGAATCCAATCCTATGCTCGGGCATCGAGGATGCCGCCTTGGAATCACCTTCCCGTCCATATATCGGATGCAAGTAACGGCGATCATTACTGCCTCGTGCGGTTTAGTTAAAGAAGGATATCCAGTTCATCCTGAGATAATGATTCCGCTTACATCTCATGTGAATGAAATGCGTGTCTTACGTGAACGTCTTACCGAAGTAATAGAAAACGTTGAAAAAGAGTATTCCACCAATGTGGAATACATGTTTGGTACTATGATAGAAGTGCCAAGGGCGGCATTGACAGCGGATCAAGTGGCTGAGCATTCTGACTTTTTTAGTTTTGGGACTAATGATCTAACGCAGACAACTTATGGATACAGTAGAGACGATGCAGAGGGGAAGTTTCTGCGTAGTTATATAGAGACTGGGATTCTTCCCAAGGATCCGTTCGTTACCATAGATGTAGAAGGTGTGGGGGAGTTGATACGATTGGCTGTGGAGAAAGGTAAGTTGACTAGACCAAACCTAGAAGTTGGTATTTGTGGTGAGCATGGTGGGGATCCAGAGAGCGTACAATTCTGTCATGATGTAGGCTTGGATTATGTTAGTTCTTCGCCGTATCGCGTACCTATAGCCAGGCTAGCAGCTGCTCAAGCAGCAATGCGTAATCGAGAATGATATGTGTAATGTAATCGAGTCATATGTTGTATAGTTGCCAACTGGTTCAGGGTTCTCGAGCATAAGTCAAGTTAGACAATCTGCACTATCAGAAATCAGAAGAGATTGTTTTAGTTGGGATCTGTTCAAGCTTACAGCGGGTGATGGTAGCCTGCTTGGTTTTCGGACGATATATCGTGCTATAGCCCCGATTCCGTTTTAATTTCTTCATTTCATCTTCAACTAAACCAAAATCGTATTTAGATATGAGGTGAAGACTATCTTGGAATGCCAAGAACCATAGCTCTGGTACCCAGCGTTTGGTGTAGTCTAACCTAGGCGCCAGATGGTCTGCTTCTATATATTGGTTATGATCCAGGATGACGTCTGGTTTGATACCTACCCTGAAAGGGAGGGTGCTGTCTCCTTCGGGCTCCCATATCGGCGAATGGTCTTCTATCATTGATGTCGTAACTGTCGCGGTAGCTGCGAAACAGCGTTTTTGGGAAATGTATATCAGGACCCGATCGTCTGGCTCCATTCGTTGTACTTT
>VEXF01000037.1 GCA_009391275.1 SAR202 cluster bacterium AD-804-J14_MRT_500m
ACGTGTACCTCATCTCCGGATCTGATCCTAGCCGCCCTATCACGAGTATCTTGTTCAGATTCGCTGCCATAACCTAACTCCGCTGTTCTTCTGTTGCCTCTGCCGCTGCAGGTTCCTCTGTTGCCTCTGCCGCTGCAGGTTCCTCTGTTGCCTCTGCCGCTGCAGGTTCCTCTGTTGCCTCTGCCGCTGCAGGTTCCTCTGTTGCCTCTGCCGCTGCAGGTTCCTCTGTTGCCTCTGCCACTGCAGGTTCCTCTGTTGCCTCTGCCGCTGCAGAAGATTGATCAGAGACGCCACCAGCCGGCCCAGCATCTGCCCGATAGCCCGCTGATGATGATGAAGCTGCATGACGGGGATCTGGTGGTGATTGCCTAGGTCTAGATTCAACGACGGGTGTCGCTCGGACCACCATAGACCGCAACACGGGCTCAGTTAGTCTTAGTTGACCTTCTAATTCTTGTATGAATGAAGCATCTTGATTAAATTTTATCAAATAATAAGAGCCTTCCAGATAGGTTTGCCCCGCTTTTTTTATCGGATACGCCAACCTACGCGTGCCCCAATCCTCCTCGGAAACTATTTCTCCATCAGACCGGGTTAGCAATTCATTAACGCGCTCCCTTGCGCTAGCATTATCGTCTTCGTTAAGTGCTGGATTAAGAACCAGCATTACTTCATAATCTTGAATCATTCTTTTCCCATCTACGAGCTTTGCCAGATTATAGCATCGGGCAGTACTAGCCTCAACCGAATTAAGAATCTAGACCAGGGACAGGGAACGCAGAGGCTAACGCCTCTGCTTCTTCTCTAACACGCATTAATGCTCTCTTATCACTTCTCTCGATTAGTGCTCTGACAATCAATCCTCCGACCACTCTCATATCTTCCTGATTAAAGCCACGGCTCGTTACAGCAGCAGAACCAAGTCTGAGGCCACTAGTGACTCTAGGGGGCTCCGGATCATAGGGTATAGCATTTTTGTTTACCACTATAGATACGTCTCCCAAAATCTCTTCAGCCTCATCACCTTTTACACCTAACGGCCGGAGATCTACCAACAACAGGTGGTTATCCGTACCGCCTGACACTATGCGAAGCCCCCCATTTGCGAGCGAAGAAGCGAGTATCTTGGCATTACCAACAACAGCGTGGGCGTAGTCAGTGAAGCCTGGCTCCAAAGCTTCGCCAAAACAAACTGCCTTCGCCGCTATAACGTGCATGAAAGGCCCTCCCTGAACGTTAGGGAATACCCCTCTATCCACTTTTCTAGCTAAGTTCTGAGTACTGAGAATCAAACCGCCGCGAGGTCCTCTGAGGGTTTTCTGTGTGGTTGAAGTAATTACATCTGCGTAGGGTGCCGGAGAAGGATGAGCCTTACCAGCTATAAGACCGGCAATATGCGCCATATCCACCATCAACAGCGCTCCTATTTGATCTGCAATGCGCCGGAAGCGTTCGAAGTCGATTACCCTCGGATACGCCGTATATCCGGCCACGATAATTTTTGGCCTGTGTTCATACGCGAGACCCTCCACTTCCTCAAAATCTATTATTTCTGTGTCACGATCCACGCCATAGCCTACAAAGTTATACAACTTACCCGAGAAATTTACTGGACTACCATGCGTCAAATGGCCACCTTGATCTAGCCGCATTCCCATTACAGTGTCACCAGGATCCAGTAGGGAGAAGTATGCCCCCATATTAGCTTGCGCCCCACTATGAGGTTGAACGTTCGAATGCTCTACTCCGAACAACTCCTTAGCCCGTTGACGCGCCAGTTCTTCAACCAAATCAACGTACTGACATCCTCCGTAATACCGTTTATTAGGGTAGCCTTCGGCATATTTATTGTTCATCACCGAAGATTGGGTTTCCAAGACTGTCTTACTAGCGTAATTTTCCGAAGCAATCAGCACTATGTTAGATCGTTGCCGCTGATTCTCCATCTCAATGGCACGTGCTACCTGAGGGTCTGCTTCTAGGAGGCTTTTCATCGTTACTCCAGAAATTGTACACGAACTGTTGTCCAACCACAGCCTGTTCGCATACAACGATTAGATCTTGAGACAAGGGTCAGCTGCTCAGTCTAAGTGGCCCGCCAGAAATGTGTCAACGAATCTCATAATTTGGGTTGTCGAGTTTACCTATCACTCAACTATGTGCTCGTTCCCCTAAACCGGACGAGTGAGTAGGTCTGAGTATCAGCATAATTCTTACAACTGTCTCGAAGGGACTTAAAGTGTTGGCAAGAGTTGTATGCCATATTTAAGGGGTTTTTCTAAATCTATTTTATGGAATTCGTATATTGACCTACCGATTTGTAAACTGCTTAAGAGCCCCCTCCTACTAGCATCACAGCAACGTATCCATAGCATGAATTAAACTATACAGCAGTGAATCCTCCATCTATCACCAATTCGGAACCCGTCACATAAGATGATTCGTCAGAAGCAAGGTATAGTACTCCATATGCCACTTCTTCTGGTTCTGCCGGACGGCCCAACGGCAAATTGTCCATTCTAGGGCCCAAAAAGTCAGGATCGCCGAACCTGCCTTCAGTCATTGGCGTCCTGATTAATCCGGGATGCACGGAGTTAGCCCGGATCCCATCATCGGCAAACTCTATTGCTGTGGATTTTGTAAATATTCTCACCGCCCCTTTTGAAGACGTATATGCTGCCCGACCGACCATTCCTGCAATTCCGGCGGTGGATGAGATATTTACGATGGAACCGCCGCCGGCTTTTCGCATCTCTGATACCACCGCTTTGGTGCCCAAAAAAACTCCTTTTGCATTCACATCCATCGTGAAATCCCAATCTTCCACACTGGTTTCTTCTATCCGTCCAGGGATGACCACACCAGCATTATTCACTAGAATATCCAGCTTACCGTACTTCGTTACCGTGGCATTTATCGAGTCTTTCCAATCAGATTCATTGGTTACATCCAGTCTGACAAAAAACGCCTCCCCACCCAACTCGACGATTTCTTCTACTGTTTTACGACCTTCGTCAACCAGGACATCAGCTACAACCACCTTAGCACCTTCTCTGGCAAACAATTTTGCCTCTGCAGCACCCATTCCCCGAGCACCACCAGTTATGAATGCAACCCTTCCAGCCAGCCTCATATAGACCTCCTAATCCGATTCGCAGTTTTTATATCCCGATTGTTGAAACGGCGATGGTATAGCCACCCCTATTCGTTTTAATATACACAATATACTTAGGAACCGAGAGTCTAAAAGGTTTACTAATGATGGTCAACAGAAATCCCGTTTTCTTTTCGCCTTGGTCATTCGGATGCACATACAAAATTCTACTACCTGATGGATGTGATCATTAACTCAAATCGAAGACAGATCGACCAGTGATCCTTATGCGCCAACCGTTCTCTCGGTATATGACGATTTTTATATTCGTTGCCATATTTAGCTTAGGATTCTACGGCAATATCTCTTCTAATGAAGGTAAAGTCGCTTTTATCGCAACGATCGATGGGATCATAAACCCCGTCACAGAACGTTATGTTAATAAAGTTATCGGTGACGCCGAGAACGAAAAAGCCGAATTAGTCATAATTCTGCTGAATACTCCCGGCGGCCTTTTGTCTTCTACCAGGCATATCGTAGAAACGTTGTTGAGTGCAAAAGTTCCAGTGGTGATATATGTATCGCCTCCAGGAGCACAAGCAGCGTCCGCCGGGACGTTCATAACTGCAGCATCCCATATCGCTGTAATGGCTCCTGGAACTAACATCGGAGCAGCTACCCCGGTAGGAAGCAGCGGGGAAGATCTTCCCAGCACCCTCGGAGATAAAGCTACCAATGACGCAGCGGCCTTTCTCCGTGCAATTGCGGCAGAGCGAGGCCGAAACATTGAAAAATTAGAGGCTACGGTACAAGGGGCGACCTCATATTCTTCTTCCGAAGCAGTAGCCGGAAATGTGGTGGATTTCACTGCACAAGATCTTAAAAGCCTTTTGACCAAGCTAGACGGTCGAGAGGTCAAATTAGCGGGTACAACCATTTCACTCCAAACCCGTCTAATCCGAACACAAGAAATACACATGAGTTTCTTCGAGAAGTTTCTATATATCCTTGCCGATCCTAACATCTCGTTTCTCTTACTATCTATTGGAGGTGCAGGGGTGGTGATAGAATTATTGAACCCCGGACTCCTCTTTCCTGGCGTGGCAGGTGTTATTCTCCTATTGCTAGCTTTCGTCAGCTTAGGCAATCTACCTGTTAACTGGGCTGGTGCCGCGCTAATACTTTTTGCGGGTGCATTAATCACTGCAGAAATTTATATGGCGGGATTCGGAATATTTGGAATAGGTGGAATAATTTCGTTCGTGCTCGGGTCTATCTTATTGTTCGCCCATCTAGGCACACCGTCCCCTACTGCCCCCTCGATGCAAGTAAGTCTATGGTTACTTATCCCCTTCTCCGTTACCGTCACAGCCGGCGGATGGTGGCTAACAACTACCATAGTATCGTCCAGAAAAGATAACCCGGTTAACGAACGTTCCCCCTTGCTAGGGCTTGCAGGTACGGTGACAGTAGAACTTGGACCCCAAGGCCAGGTCCAAGTTCGCACCGAGCATTGGAGCGCCGTTAGCGAAAATTCCCAAACCATCGGGGTAGGGGAAAAGATCCGTGTAGCAAGACAAGATGGAGCGATATTAACAGTACAGTCAGAAGAGGATTATATATCACGTCCAGATAACCATTTTTAGACAACTTCTGCCTTATTATTGCTAATGGACAGAATAATACACCCATGCTATCGTAGACCTAAGATTAGGACTTGAAATCAATAACAAAAATCGATCAAAATCGTCATAGCAGTACTGAGATCAGGAGGTTCACATGGCGTCTGGTGTAGTCGTAGTAAAGCAATTCGAACGCATGGTGGTACTAAAATGGGGCCGCTGGGTAGGCAACCAACCCGCCGGCTTCCGATTCCTCATGCCCATAATCTATAACGGGCGTATTGTTGACCTGCGGGAACAGGTGGACCGGGTGCCCACGCAAAAATACATCACCAAGGACAACGTGGTAATTGATCTAGATTTCGTGCTTTTTTATCGCGTTTTGGAAGATCAGGCGGAGAGATCTGTAATAGGCGTTATTGATCATCGCATCGCCGTCAGAAGCCAAGCTGTAGCTGACCTAAGGTCTATAGTAGGAAATATTTCTTTAGCGGAGGCACTTGCCGAAAGGGAAACCATCCAGGATCGGCTGCAAACCGCGCTGGATTCGGTAACAGGCCGTTGGGGACTAAAAGTACAAGGCGTGGCGATTAATGAAATCGACCCACCAGCAGGTGTCAAGAGCGCCATGGAGCGGGAAAAATCGGCTGAAGCGATTAAGACGGCTGAGATAACAGAATCGGAAGGTCAAAGGCAAGCTGCTATAAATCGTGCTGAAGGTGAAAAGCAATCTAAAATTCTCGAAGCCGAAGGGCACCGTCAGTCAGAGATTCTTACAGCACAAGGAGACCAGCAAGCCGCTATATTGAGAGCCGAAGGTTATAGTAATGCTTTAGGTAAGATTCACGAGGTTGCATCCACGGTGGACTCAAAAACAATGAGCCTTCAGTATTTCGAGGTGCTAAAAGAAATGGGGTCTAGCCCAGCAACCAAGTTCGTTTTCCCAATGGAATTTACTTCCATGCTTCAGCCGTTTCTCAACCTAGGTAATGGGGGGAACAAAAATAAGGATTAATCTCGGTGCGAGCAGCATCGTTCCCAGATCATGCTAGATAACGTTCGCGTGTCGGGAATCCCTCCGGTGCTTTGTGGATGATATCCTCTTAATTTTCTAGATCTAAGACTCTTCGGACGGTATCGGTATAGTAATCAGTCCTTCTTCCGCGATTCCTAGCTGGCGGGTGCGGCCTAATTTATGAAGATACCCCGTATAAGCTGTTAATATAGCGTCTGCCACATCGTGATCGAGAGATGCTATGTATGGCTCCAAACCTGGCACCAATTTAGGCAAATACTCCCTTAAATAAGTTAAACTTTCTGGGCGTTTTTTACTAGGAAGATCGGCTCCGAAAATCAGGAATTTGGTGGCATAAGGGTATATTTCTACAGTATCGTAGTATCGGCGTCTCAGACTATTGCCTAGCTTGACTGCCCGGTAAATAAGCTTCCGAACAATAGAGTTCTTTCCTGTATAAAAACACCCGATACCCATTTTGGCTAATTCAACCTCCGCCATACGGCCTTTGTGGCCGTTGGTTGGAGAACAAGGGCAATGGCTATCCAAGCAATGTAGCCCTAGCGGAAGTCCTAAAGGAGCGTCAATACCTATCAGATCTAGTGGGTGAGATCCCAACAGACCCAGTAACTCTCGGTATGTATTGAACTGAGAGAGACTCAGCAAAACCCCATCTCCGTCAATCACGGCCGCCGTGCTAGGCCGTTTAGGAGAAGAGCTAAGATCAACACCCATGTAACACATATCAATCCTTCCAGTAATTAAGCTAAACCTTAGTACCTGCCTCAGAACCATTGAGTGGTCTGGTAAATTAAGTCATAACAACTATTTTCTATCGATTAAAAAGAAAGGTGTCCCCTAAACCAGTTAATTGATCCTCTAACAAAGCTAGCGCGAAAGAATATGGATCTTGTTTGCCTGATTCAACTTGATTCAATAACGATCTCATCTCCGGATCTTTATGTAACCTTTCTTTTATTCGACGACCTAATTCTTCTTCGACAACCTCAAAGAACTCTTGGCTGCGCCGAGCCCTTCTGCGACTTTCCAGCTTTCCAGTGCGGCTAATATATTCACGATGCTCACTTATGCCGGCCCATAATTTATCTAATCCTTGTCCATTAACAGCGTCGGTGGCTACCACTGGAGGAATCCAAGAATCGTCAGACACACCCAACGCCAGTGTACTTCTAACGGCTGCGATCATTTTATCCGCACCGGGGCGATCCGCTTTGTTGACAACGTATATATCGGCAATTTCCATCAGGCCAGCTTTTAAAGTTTGTATTGCATCACCAGCTTCCGGAACTAGAGTTACGACTACCGTGTCTGCAACTCCCATGACATCGACCTCAGTTTGACCAACACCAACTGTTTCAACAAGAACCACATCCTTTCCGGAGGCGTCCAACAATCGTTCTACCCCCTTTACGATTCTTGGCACTCCTCCATGGCTGCCTCTTGTAGCCATACTTCGAATAAAGACGCCGGGATCCAGATAATGTTCTTGCATACGGATCCTGTCGCCCAATAATGCTCCCCCACTGTATGGACTAGTCGGATCTACGCCTATGACGCCAACTGACAGGTTTTGATTCCTGAGAAGTCCGATAAGACAGGCAATCAAGGTGCTTTTCCCGGCACCTGGTGGCCCTGTAATACCCACGCAATAGGCGTTTCCGACATGGGAATAAGTCTCGCCGGTAACTACGGCTCCCTGGGGATCCCCTCTTTCCAACAAAGAGATGGCCCTAGATAAGGAACGTTTGTTTCCCTTGAGCAACTGTTCTGAAACATGGAGCAATTACTGTCACCAAGGGATGATATTGAAGTCAATTCCGACTGTATCATCCGCCACTCAACAGGGTCAAGTCTAAAAATACAACTGTCGACCCATAGATTTATCTCTGTGTTACCTGTCCAGATATTGTCATATGTTTCCCAGAAGAGTAACCTTATTGCGCGTTTTTCCCCACTAGGAAACGAAACCAATTTTAACCACGACGACGACAGACAAACTCGTCGTTAGAGGAACAAATCATGAGAATCACTCTCGGAGATAAGGTTGCATTTTTACTTCTGCTGCTGGCTGCTGCAATACCCATGATGATGGCATGCGGCCGAGACGCGGTGCCCACACTAACCTCTGTACCTGAACCAGGTAGTATCACTATCTACGCTGGACGGAGTGAAAAATTGATAGCACCAATCATCCAGCAGTTTAGCGATGCTAGCGGAATAGGAGTCTCGGTAAAATATGGCAAGACGGCTTCACTAGCTGCTACTCTGCTTGAAGAAGGAGACAACAGTCCAGCCGACGTTTTTTACGCTCAAGATCCCGGGGGTATCGGATCTGTAGAAAATCTATTGTCCCCTTTGCCTAAAGATACCTTGAATCGCGTGCCTGAATGGGCACGTTCCCCAGACCTGAACTGGGTTGGAATATCCGGCAGAGCGCGAGTGGTAGTCTACAACTCTGACGAACTGACTGAAGCGGAGTTACCCGGCGACTTATGGGGGTTCGTGGAACCACAATGGAAAGACCGAATAGGCTGGCCCCCAACCAATTCGTCGTTTCAAACCATGATAACTGGGTTACGAAGCGTTTGGGGTGAGGAGAAAACCCGTGAATGGCTAGAAGGTATCCAGGCAAACTCACCAACCATCTACGCTCAGAATACCCCTACCGTAGCAGCGACCGGGTCAGGTGAAGTCAGCGTTGGTTTCGTAAATCATTATTACCTATATCGCTTCCTTTTAGAAGAGGGAGACGATTTCCCGGCGCGTAACTACCATTTACGCGACGGAGGAGCTGGAGCATTGGTAATGGTTTCCGGTGCGGGTATACTTGGTACATCAAAGAACAAACGAGATGCGAAAAAATTCATCAACTTCCTACTATCCAAACCCGCGCAACAATACTTCGCTCAGAAAACTTACGAATACCCACTCATAGAAGGTGTAGACGTGCATCCACTACTAACATCACTTGGAGACATTAAGAAACCAGCAATCCCTTTGAGAGAGTTATCAGATTTGGACGGCACCCAAAATTTGCTGCGACAAACAGGGGTATTACCTTAGAACGTTAATTGCCTGTGTCGATTAGGCAAAAAGAAACTATCAACGTAAAAGTGCAATTTCAATGCGGTTGACAGTCGGGGGATCACGAACGTCCGTGGTTGTTTGGCTCCCTGCTCTGTTCATTGCAGTAGCTATAGCGCTACCAATTGTTTATCTAGCGGTGAGGGCCCTTGGAGCTGGATCGGATTTTCCGGCACTCATATTCAGGGCCCGCACACTTGAAATCGTATTGCGGTCGTTGGCTTTAGTGGCTGCGGTAACTACTGGTTCTCTAGTCATTGCCCTACCACTGGCTTGGCTTACCACACGAACAGATCTACCGCTACGCCGTACGATCAGCGTTATGACATCTTTGCCCTTGGTTATACCTAGCTACATAGGTGGATTCATTGTACTGGTGGCATTGGGACCTAAAGGAATGCTCCAAGGTCTACTTGAACCTTTATTTGGTATAGAGAGACTCCCAGAAATATATGGTTTCCCAGGAGCTGTGCTAACGCTGACACTATTAAGTTACCCTTATGTCTTATTACCGCTACGCGCTGCTTTGATGAAACTAGATCCATCTCTTGAAGATTCCTCACGGAGTCTGGGCCACAGTGGATGGACAACTTTCCGTCGAGTTACTGTCCCACTGCTGAAACCTGCCATATCCGCAGGAGCGTTGCTCGTAGCACTTTATACGTTGAGCGATTTCGGCGCAGTGTCACTTCTGGGATACGAAACATTTACATGGGCGATATACATTCAATTCGAAACGGCATTTGACCGAAACATGGCTGCCGCATTGTCGTTAATACTCATGTTAATTGCAATCAGCATCCTGCTAATAGACATACAAAACCATAGCCGTAATCAATACTATAGAAGTTCATCTGGATCTCCTCGCAACCCATCAGTCATACGATTAGGGAATTGGAAGTGGCCGTCTCTAGCATTCTGCAGCTTCTTGGCGATACTTGCCCTGCTACTGCCAATGTCGATTTTGACGTACTGGGCAGTTCGTGGAATTTCCATAGGAGAGTCTATTCCTGGAATATGGACCGCTACTGTAAGTTCACTTTATGTTTCTGTTCTTGCAGCCGGCGCCACGTTATTGACAGCGATTCCGGTTGCAGTGTTCGCCGTACAGTTTCCTGGGTGGAGAAGCTCTTTGTTGGAACGAACCACGTACATAGGGTTCGCGTTGCCAGGAATCGTGATTGCTTTGGCGCTGGTTTTCTTCGGGGCACGATATGGTGGTCCAGTGTATCAAACTTTACCACTTTTGATTTTCGCCTATATAGTGCTGTTTCTTCCTGCCGCCGTGGGATCCATTAGAACCTCCCTTCTGCAAATCAGTCCTCGTATCGAAGAGGCGGCTCGAAATCTAGGCAAAGGACCGATGCAAGTACTATATTCCATAACCATCCCGATCATGCGCCCCGGACTATTAGCTGGAGGGGCACTCGTATTCATGCTAACCATGAAAGAGTTGCCTGCCACGATGATCTTAAGTCCGATCGGATTTGACACACTCGCTATATCAATTTGGTCAACCGCATCGGAAGCATTTTTTGCGGAGGCAGCCGTCCACGCCCTGCTGTTAGTTTTGGTATCATCTATTCCAATGACCATTTTCATGCTAAAGGAACAACGATAGCTCCGATGGAAACATCCGCTCTTCAATGTACCAATCTAGGAAAGATCTACAGCGGAAACATAGCAGTTTCAGGGCTAAACCTTGATGTTAGATCTGGGGAAGTTCTAGCACTCTTAGGCCCAAGCGGTTGCGGTAAAACAACTACACTGCGTCTCATTTCCGGATTTGAATTACCGGACATAGGCACTATAGAGATCGAAGGCAAGACAATTTCGGGCCCGGGCATTTTTCTCCCACCCGAGAGACGCCACATAGGTATGGTATTCCAAGATTTTGCACTATTCCCACATTTGACGGTAAAGGAAAACGTATCTTTTGGACTACCTAGAAGCGATCGACGCCAAGCACGAGTCAAGATGATTCTATCTTTGGTCGGGTTGAGCAAACTTCAAGGGAGGATGCCGCACGAACTTTCCGGAGGCGAGCAGCAACGAGTTGCACTGGCTCGTGCCCTCGTACCTACGCCGGCTATTCTTCTTTTAGACGAACCTTTCTCCAACCTAGATGCTAAGCTGCGACAACAAGTACGAGAAGAAGTTAAGGAAGTGCTAGAAGTCAGCGAGGTCACTGCCCTTTTCGTTACCCATGATCAAGAAGAAGCATTGTACATGGGAGATCGCGTAGCAATTATGAACAACGGTAGCTTGGAACAAGTCGACTCTCCCGAAAATGTCTATCAAAATCCACAATCGTCTTTTGTAGCCCGTTTCGTAGGCCTAGCTGACTTCCTATCAGTTTTTTTTAAAGATGGTCTCCCATGGACTGAGGCTGGTCCTTTGCCACTTAACCAGATACCAACATCACAGGCAGACCTAGAAGTCATGGTTCGCCCAGAAGACGTCAGATTCCACCTTTCAGACATGGGCAAAGGAAGGATTATTTCCCGCGTTTTTAAGGGACCCTATACCATGTACAACATTGTTCTAGACTCTGGGGAATCGGTTCGGTCGCTAACATCTAACCGCCTCCACCACACGCCAGGAACTCGAGTGGATGTATCGCTGCAACCGCAAAACAAAGTGTCATATTTTCATAAAGGGCTCGCCGTGGAATGGTAACGGTCACACCAATTGGCTGATCGATATAAGACCCGATACTCTCATTACAACAGCGGACAGCGGTCGATCAATTTCTAGATCGTAGCTTCTAAAATATCTGCATCTTTTGCACTTAGGTTGAAATACTTCGCCTGCGGATGATGAAAGACAATAGCGCTCACTGATCCTTCCGGGTCCATCATGTATCCATCAGTAAGATGAACCCCAATGTGGCGATCTGGATTCAATAATCCCCATAGTTTACCTTGATCCTCGAGCCTTGGGCATGCAGGATAACCAAAAGAAAATCGCCGTCCTCTATAGTTAGTCCGGAAAAGTTCTTTTTTTTCTATGTCTGGCGTATCGGAGAATCCCCACATGGACCTAATCCTTTGATGAAGTAACTCTGCGAATGCTTCAGCACCTTCTAGTGCTAGAATCCGTAGTATGTGAGCAGCCAAATAATCACCGTTGGCCTGCCAACATGCTGCAAGTTCCTCAACACCGGGACCAATAGTCGTGACAAATGCCGCAAGATAATCAGGTTTCTCTTCAGACACCGGTAAGACATAATCAGCCAATCCTAAGCCCTCGCCCAACGATTGACGACCAAATCGAAATCTCTCCAACTCTCTTTTGCCGTCAGGAGAAAGGAATACTACAGCATCTCCTTCCGAACCTGCACGAAAGAATTTAAACATTCCACTCGCGGTGATAGGTTTATTCGAAATCATCTCAGATTCTACAGATCTCACTTTTTCCTGAAGATCCAACGCTTTCGAATCACCAGACATAAGTGCTTCTTCAAACCGGCCTCGAAATCCTAGGTGCCTGACATATAACATTACCGGATTGATGAATTCAAACACACGTGCCAAATCATAGTCTTTCAACACGTGCATCTTTAAATCTGGGGGAGAGGGAGCCAAATCCACAGGCTTAACATTGGATTGCGGCGGCGTGTCATTTCGCAATGCAGATTGTGCGATATCTCGTGCAACCTGGTCAGCTGTTAAGATTAACCTATCCTCTAAAAGTTCAGAAATTAGTTTCTCTTTCTCCTCTGGAGCACATATGCGATTTGAAAGCCCCAATCCACTCATGGCGTCTTTAGAATATGCAACCAACCCGTCGTATTCAGGCGCTATACGCAATCCAGTAAACCTATTGGTCAGAGCAGCGCCACCAACTAATACCGGACAAGAGATATCGGCTTCCTTAAGATCTCTAACCGTTTCAACCATCATCTGAGCGGACTTCACCAACAATCCAGATAACCCAATGATATCCGGAGTGTGTTCTCTATATGCGGATATAAGCTCGTTGGGTGCCACTTTAATTCCCAAGTTCACTACGCGAAAGCCATTGTTTGTCAAAATTATGTCTACTAGATTTTTACCAATATCGTGAACGTCTCCCTTCACCGTGGCCAGCAGCACCGTCCCTCGATTCGAAATGTCGTCCTTATCCATGTAGGGCTCTAAGTGCGTTACGGCAGCTTTCATAGACTCAGCCGATCCTAATACCTCTGCAACAATCAACTCATTTCGTCCAAAAAGTCTCCCAACTTCGTCCATGCCAGCCATCAATGGGCCATTTATTATCTCTAGCGGGGTATTGGTAGCTAATGCCGTATTCAAATCCTCTATCAACCCGTCACGAGTCCCATCTACAATGTAGGCTGAAATCCGTTCTTCCAGCGGGATATCGAGACGGTCTTTAACGCTGTATGTAACCTTCCTTTCCCGAAAATGATTCGCGAAAGATCCGATCGGATCTTCTCCTCTCCACCATATCAGGTCTTCTGCAAGCCTACGTTCCTCTTCTGGTATCGAAGGATACCTTTCAAGCCGTTCTGTATTTACTATTGCCAGATCTAATCCCGATTGCACGCAGTGATATAACATCACTGCATTCAAGACTTCTCGTCCGGCAGCAGGCAGACCGAATGACACATTTGAAATCCCAAGGATCGTCTTCGTGTCAGGAAGGTGCTCCTTTATAAGTCTCACACCATCAATCGTCTCCAGCCCGGAGCCTATATATGCTTTATCTCCGGTACCTACAGGAAACACCAATGGGTCGAATATAATGTTTTCTGGCTGAACCCCGAATTTTTCTGTTAACAGTTTAAAAGAACGCTGAGCAATTTCTAGTTTACGCTGGCTGGTGATCGCTTGAGCTTGAACCTTATCCTCATCAATACATCCCACGATCAACGCTGCGCCAAATTTGAGTGCTAATGGAACTACCTCTTCGAATCGTTTTTCTCCATCCTCGAGATTTATAGAATTGATTATGCTTTTCCCTGGTGTCCACTTCAACGCTTCCTCAAGCACTGTGACATCTGTTGTGTCTATTACTACGGGAACCCTTACTTTGCGAATCATCTGTTCCAAGATGGCAACAAGATCCGATTTTTCATCTCGATCTGGATCTTGAAGACACACATCTATCACATGGGCCCCTCCACGCACTTGCTGCCGTCCTACCTCCGATGCCTCTTCTATCTTTCCTTCAGATATAAGGCGCTTGAACCTACGGCTACCTAACACATTGGTCCTCTCACCAACTAACACAGGACGGGTGTCATCGTCGACTGATAAAGCTTCGAGGCCTGAAATAACAGTACCTCTCTTTGCCACCGGTCGGCGAGCCATTTGAGACTTGGTTTCATGGGTTAACATTCGAATATGTTCAGCAGTTGTACCGCAGCAACCTCCCACTACATTGACCCAACCCTGATCCATGAACCCTTTTAGTGTATGCGCGACTAACTCGGGTGTCTGATTGTATATGCCATCCTCATCCGGCAGACCGGCATTTGGAACGACCGACACGGGAAAGCGAGAAATTTGGGATAGGGTGCGCAAGTGTTCTCTCATGAATTCAGGGCCTGTAGCACAGTTCATTCCAATCCATAACAAATCCCTGTGTTCGATAGATGTGTAAAAAGCCTCGATGTCTTGGCCGCCCAACGTAGTCCCCATAGTCTCAATTGTGCATTGCACTGCTACCGGTATGGGCCTACCGATTTCGCTCTCAAGTTTGTCTATCCCATACAAAGCTGCTTTAACGTTTAGAGTATCTTGCGAAGTTTCGAGCAACAGTAAGTCCACACCACCTTCCAATAATCCAGAGGCCTGCACGTAATAGTTTTCCGCTAAGTCATTCCATGTGACGCCTCCGGTTACGGAAATTGCGCGGGTAGTCGGACCCATAGACCCTGCCACGAATACTGTTCTCTGCCGACTAAATCGCTCATCGGCTACTCGTCTGGCAATCCTAGCTGCAGCTTCACTGATCTCAAAAGCTTGTTCTCCAAGGCCGTATTCAGCCAAAACTAGGGGTGTACTTCCAAACGAATTAGTCTCTAATACCTCTGCCCCAGCTTCTGCATAATCTTGCAGTATATTATCAATTATCGCTGGTCGGGTAATGTTCAGATATTCGTTGCATCCTTCAAATTCCAGCCCACCAAAATCCTCCGATGTTAGGTTTAATGCTTGAATAGCAGTGCCCATTGCACCGTCCATTACAACTATGGAGTTGGAAAGACGCGATCTTAGGGTATTTATTCGGTCGTTAGAATTCATGACAATCAAGCTCTTTTTAATGGCGTAAAAACCAACTCAGATTGTAGCCAACAGCAACTATGAACTGCAAGGTGACGGGACCCACCCCCAACATGCCTTAGCAAGCCAACCAGTTTATGAGATAATAGGGGAGCAATTCATTCCTGCACAGTTTTAATGGCAATAAAACCCAAGTGTTCCAGAGTTGAAATATCGAGGTCAGCATGCCTAAAAGTTTTTGGATGGTTGTAAACAACCCAGCAAACTTTCAGATAGCGCGTAAAAGAGGATTTGATTTAGTAGGGCTCCAAGCGCACCACCGCCGAAAAGTACAACGAATGGAGCCAGACGATCGGGTCCTGATATACATTTCCCAAAAACGCTGTTTCGCAGCTACCGCGACAGTTACGACATCAATGATAGAAGACCATTCGCCGATATGGGAGCCCGAAG
>VEXF01000038.1 GCA_009391275.1 SAR202 cluster bacterium AD-804-J14_MRT_500m
ATGCCATCAAACCCGTGTGAGTTAATCAGGACACCGTCTCCTGAGTATGCGGCATCCTTCCGGGATATATTTTCTTTGGGTGGAGTGATGACTGTCCGAATTTCTAGTCCGTATTGTCGGGCAAATTCATAGTCACGTTGGTCATGGGCTGGAACGCCCATTACAACCCCTGTCCCATAGGTAGTGAGAACATAATCGGCGATGTATAGTGGTATCTTCTCGCCTGTTAGTCGATTTATGGCGTAGGTTCCAAGAGAGACTCCGGTCTTGGCTTTTTCTGTGGAAAGCCTATCAATTTCAGTCTGGCGCTTTGTGTCCTCCACGTAAACTTGTACCTTGGAAAGCTGCTCAGGGGTTGTCAGTTTGTAAACCAACGGATGTTCAGGCGCTAGAGCCATGAAAGTTACACCGAAGATCGTATCGATGCGAGTCGTAAAGGTGCGAATCTCGTTCTCATCCAGACCGCAATGGGAAATGTCGAAACTTATTTCTACTCCCTCGCTGCGGCCTATCCAATTGCGCTGCATGTTAAGTATACGGTTGGGCCAGGACTCAAATCCGCTGAAATCCAGTAAATCCTCTGCATACTCGGTGATGCGAAAGAACCACTGTCGTAAATCTCTTCGAGTGACTGGGGTATCGCAACGCTCGCAAACGCCGTTCAGGACTTGTTCATTGGCCAGCACAGTTTGGCAAGAAGGACACCAGACCACGGGTGCTCGCCCACGGTAGGCCAGCCCCTTTTTGTATAATTGGAGGAAAAGCCATTGAGTCCATCTGTAATATTCGGGAAGGCAACAGATGAGTTCTCTATCCCAGTCATAGATTGTTCCCATAGACTGGAGTTGGCCTCTCATCGTCTCAATGTTTCCCATGGTCCATTCGGATGGGTGAATTCCTCGCCGAATAGCGGCGTTTTCAGCAGGAAGACCAAAGGCGTCAAACCCCATGGGATGTAGTACATTGTATCCTTGCATTCTCCTGAATCTGGCATGGCAATCGGCTGGTGCCATGGCGTACCAATGGCCAATGTGGAGGTCTCCAGAAGGGTAAGGATACATAGTCAACTCATACCACTTTGGACGATGGTCTCCATCGTCAACTTTATATAGTTTGTCTTTAGCCCAGCGGCTTCTCCATTTCTTATCTATTTCCTGCGCAGGGAATCTAACGTCGACGCGATGCGTAACCATGCTGTAGACCTAGTGCTCCTTTAATTCTTAAGGCAGATTCTATCTTATTTGAAAGCTTTTAGGCATTAGATCTGAGGTGCAGGATAACTGCATTGCTTGCGACTAGTATTTTCCGCCTACGGGATTAAATTCGAAAGTACTATGATGTAGTTGATTGAAACCGGGGCCAGATATGAATATGATCTCAAATCAATAGCTTTCGTTGACATGTTGGAAGTCAAATAAGATACTGGCGCCGCCCAGTTTACTCAGGAGGTCTTCGATGAAGGTAGGTGTCATATTCCCGCAAACTGAGATAGGTCCGGACCCAGGTGGGGTGCGTGAATACGCTCAAGCTGCCGAGTCACTTGGTTTCAATCATTTGATAGTGTATGACCATGTGTTGGGTGCAGACACGACGTATCATACGGGCTGGCAAGGGGCTTACCAATTGAAAGACCAGTTTCACGAACCGTTCGTAGTGTTTGGTTATATGGCGGGGATTACTGAACGCATAGAGTTGACAACAGCGGTACTAATTTTGCCGCAGCGCCAAACCGCATTGGTTGCAAAGCAAGCGGCAGAGGTGGATGTGCTAAGTGGTGGTCGTTTGCGGTTGGGTATCGGAACCGGTTGGAACCATGTCGAATACGAGGCACTAGGAGAAAATTTCCACAATCGAGGAAAACGTAGCGAAGAGCAGATCGAGCTTTTACGAGAGCTTTGGACTAAGAAGAGCATTAATTTTAAAGGTAAATGGCATACGGTCACTCACGCAGGGATAAACCCCTTACCGGTTCAACGGCCGATACCCATATGGCTTGGAGGTAGCGCAGAACCAGTTTTGGAACGAATTGGACGTATTGGTGATGGATGGTTTATCCAATCTAGAGCATTTAAACTGGATGATTCGGGGAGGGCCACTATCGAAAGATTACACCAATATGCTCGCGATGCCGGACGTGATCCTGCTGATATTGGTATTGAAGGTCGTGTAGATGCGGCATCCGGATCTCCCGAAGACTGGGTTGAGCAGGCTGCTCAGTGGGAAGACTTCGGTATGACACATCTTGGCTTTAATACGATGGGAGCTGGCTATCGGACACCAGATGAACACATCAATGCCATCCGCATGTTTAAAGAAGCGCTTCCTGACTAAGTGCGCGTTCGTTTAACAACATATCAGGGAGGAAATGGATGGAATTAGGTGCTGTGTTCCCTCAGACTCAGATTGGTACAGATCCTGGGGCTGCTAGTGAATACGCCCAAGCAGCTGAAGATTTAGGATACGATTACCTGGTTGTTTTTGACCATGTGTTGGGAGTAAATACCACACATCATGTTGGGTGGAAAGGGTTTTATGATAAAGATGATCAATTTCATGAAACCTTTGTATTGTTGGGTTATCTATCTGGGGTGACACAGAATATAGGATTATCTACTGCGATAGTTATTCTTCCACAGAGGCAAACAGCTCTGGTAGCTAAACAAGCAACGGAGATTGACATTCTCAGTGGTAATCGTCTTAGGCTCGGGATCGGCGTGGGTTGGAATCATGTGGAATACGAAGCTTTGGGTAAAAATTTTCATAATCGAGGACAGCGATACGATGAACAGATAAGGGTGCTTCGGGATCTGTGGTCCAAAGAAAGTGTGAATTGTGAAGGCAAGTGGCATTCTTTGAGCCATACCGGAATCAATCCGTTACCAAACAATCGTAATATACCGCTGTGGTTAGGAACTCTCCCTCCGTCACCTGAAAAAGTTCTGAAACGTATAGGTGTTAAGGCCGATGGTTGGATACACACCACTCGTGGAGTCAATCCGGATGATCAGTTCCATCGGACTCTGGAGAATATCCGGACTTTTGCCCAAAACGCAGGAAGGGATCCTATGGAAGTTGGTGTCGAATGCTTTGTAGTAGCTTTTGAACATCATCCAGAAGACTGGGCTCAAGCAGCGTTAAACTGGGAAGAGGCAGGCGCGACTCATGTGAGTTTCTATACACTACGTTCTGGCTATACATCACTCGACCAACACATCAAGGCTATACGGAGGCTCAAGGAGGATTTGTCGTAGAAATACGATCTCAACTGTGGGGTTCAATCTGCGTATAGATGCAAGGTTGGTAGAGGACTGGTAGGAGATTACGATGTCTTTTGTTCAGACTAGGATACCTATAGCAATCTCGAGAACGGGTCTCAGTCTAATGAAAGGTGGTAATGGCAAGCCATTACTCATTTTGCATGGCGGCGGTGGTCATCCTGGGTGGATGCCTTATCATGAGGCTTTGGCTAAGCAGTTCACCGTATACGCGCCATCACATCCGGGGTTTGACACATCAGATAGGCCAGATTGGTTAACAACTGTGATGGACATCGCGTATTTCTACCTATCGTATTTGGATCAGGAGGACATAACTGATGTGAATCTATTGGGATTTTCGTTAGGAGGTTGGATAGCCGCTGAGATGGTAGCCATGTGTCCACATATCTTTGAGAAACTTGTTTTGGTAGACGCTGCAGGTATAAAGCCCGAAGTCGGGGAAATTGCAGAGACGATGATGATTTCGGCTGATGAAGTTCAGAAACTGATGTTTTATGACACAGACCGAATTATTGGATACCAAGAAAAGGTTAATCTAGCTTTGACATCGGAAGAACAAATAGTGCAGTGGAATAACCGTGAGATGTTTTCTCGATTGGGTTGGCGCCCTTATTTGCACAACCCCAAACTTCCATCGTATCTTGGGCGAGTGAAACTCCCTACGTTGATAATCTGGGGACGTCAAGATGCTATCATTCCGTTGAATAGCGCTGATTTGTATCATAAGATGCTCGTCAATTCTACGCTGCATGTAATAGATGATTGTGGGCATTTACCACATATAGAACGCCCGGATCAGTTTCTGACTACTGTGTTGAGATTTCTATCAACCACGTGATTGCGGACGCTGTACGGAAGAACCGTTGACAGAAGGGGTGTTATTTTCTCTTGTGTTTTGGAGGCTGATGCAACCTGAAAATTGAGTTGGGTACTTCCAGTTCAAAGGGCGTCTTTACATTAGTTCTCAGCAGGTATCACACAATGGGTGTCTTACGAGGCCAGAATTAGATTTAGATCTCCATGATGATTTGCTTCTTTTTCTGGAATTCTTCATGTGAAATGATCCCATCGTCCTTTAACCGAGCCAATGCTTTTAGTTCGATCAGATATGATGGTGGAGTCGCTCGCATATAATCTGGCACCACCACAATACTAGAGTCGATATCTGAAACAGAGGTTATTCCGCAATATCCCATGGCTTGATCTAGCTCTTGACGAAGAATCTCCAATACGCCCTGAACGCCATCAGAACCATTAACTGCTAATCCCCAGAAGAGAGGACGCCCGATTGAAACTGCGCGAGCGCCCAAGGCTAATGCCTTTAGCACGTCTGTGCCTCGACGTATGCCAGAATCTAGATAGACTTCAGCACGACCTTTAACCGCCGACACGATTTCCTCCAAAGTTTCTATCGATGAAAGAGTAGCATCGATTTGCCTGCCGCCATGGTTAGAAGCAAGTATGCCGTCTACCCCGTTTTCAACACAAAGTCTAGCATCCTCTCCTGTTCTAATCCCTTTTATAACAAGTGGCAAGGATGTTAAAGATCGTAGCCATTCTAACTGGGAAAAGGTGAGAGGAATCGTCGGTGGTCGCTCCCAAAAATTGGCCATGTCTGTGCCTGGCTCGAGTCCTAGTTGGGCAGAAGCCCCCAGAAAATTCCCCAGTTGTACATGTGGAGGTCTCTGGAAATCATTTCGTAGATCGCATTCTTTAGGGCTTGCGAGGGGAGTGTCTACAGTTAGACAAACGGCAGCAAATCCAGCGTTTTCTGCCCGGCGTACCAGCATAGTTGTCATATCCTCTCCGCAATGATACAACTGAAACCATAAAGGTCCGGTCGCAACCCTTGCGACATCTTCAATAGAGTGGGTAGAACTTGTACTCAGACCCATTACGGTGCCAGAATCGCCTGCAGCTTTCGCGGTGGCAAGCTCACCGTCAGGATGTGCAAACCCATGACCTCCGGCCGGAGATATCATTACCGGAAAACTGATGTTTTGACCTAGCACTGAAGTGGAGAGATCTCTCTGAGTAACATCCCTCAGGAACTGTGGTCGAATGGCTATAGCTTCCAAAGCCTCTCTGTTGCGGCGCGTAGTGACACTGTCTTTTGCACCACCCGCAATAAAATCCCAGGTGTTGTGAGGCAGGATTTGTTTGGCCCTTGTCGCGTAGTCGAACAGACTTAATGGGTCTAATCGCATGATCGCCTCCTGGTAAATTTGAAAATTCTGATTTGAAACAGCCGTTATGAAACGAAAATAGGTCGGGTAATGTTAGATCTGACGATCTAGAGGGTCAACTAGCTTCGGAGCTCCGCTGTTTTTACAAGAATTTGATTCCAACAGCGGTTGGAGATAACGCGCCGTATGGGATCTGCGGATACGAGAGACGTCCTCTGGAGTTCCGGTAGCAACTACTTTGCCGCCTTGATCAGCAGCACCTGGTCCTAAGTCTATGACCCAGTCTGCGTTCTTGATCATGTCTAAGTTGTGTTCGATTAGGATCACTGAGTTTCCAGAGTCGACTAGCCTGTGAAGGACTTTTAGTAAGGCCGCACAGTCTTCGAATGAGAGTCCGGTTGTAGGTTCATCTAATAGATACAAAGTTTTTCCGGTGGCTCTTCGTGAGAGCTCAGTAGACAATTTAACTCTCTGGGCCTCTCCCCCGGACAGAGTGGTGGCGGGTTGGCCTAGCCTAATATAACCTAATCCAACGTCTCGAACGGTCTCCAACTTAGATCGTATCTTTGGGATGTTCCAGAAAAAATCTAGCGCAGAGTCCACGGTCATATTCAATACGTCTGCTATGTTCTTTTCTCGGTACGTAATTTCTAAGGCTTCGCGGTTATACCGTTTACCTAGACAAATCTCACATAGGACTGTAACGTCCGGTAGGAATTGCATTTCAACTTGAGTGTATCCTTCACCTTGGCAGGCCTCACAGCGCCCGCCTTTGACGTTGAAAGAGAACCGTCCTGGTGCATAGCCTCTGACTTTGGATTCCGGTAGAGTCGCAAAGAGGTCGCGAATTGGGGTAAAGGTACCTGTATAAGTTGCTGGGTTGCTACGGGGAGTTCGTCCGATGGGAGATTGATCTATGTTGATTACCTTGTCTAGGTTCTCAATTCCATCTAAAGAGCGATGTTTGCCGGGACGATCTTTAGCCTTATTAACAACTTGAGCCAATCGTTTGTATAGTATCTCGTAAACCAAGGTGCTTTTTCCGGATCCCGAAACGCCGGTGATGCAAACTAGTGTGCCGAGGGGAAAGCTGACGTTGATCTTCTTCAGATTATTTTCTTGTGCTCCTTTCACGATCAGGTTTCGGCCATTTCCAGATCTTCGTTGTTTTGGGACCGGTATGCACCGTTTTCCACTTAGGTATAGACCAGTAATGGAGTTGTCGTTGGATTTGATTTGGTCTATTGTCCCGGTAGCTACCACCCTGCCTCCGTTTTCTCCAGCTCCTGGCCCTAGATCTATGATGTGATCTGCAGCGCGCATAACTGCCTCGTCGTGCTCTACGACGATTACTGTGTTTCCCAAATCTCTTAGGTGTTTCAGAGTGTCTATCAACCGAATATCATCAATCGGGTGCAATCCGACTGTCGGTTCATCACAAACATAAAGCACGCCGGTGAGCCCAGATCCGATTTGAGTGGCTAAACGAATTCTTTGGGCTTCTCCACCCGAAAGAGTGCGGGCTGAGCGGCTTAGAGTCAGGTATCCTAGTCCGATGTCTTCTAAGAATTTGAGGCGGGCAACGATCTCTTTCAGGATTGGTTGGGCTATAACACGCTCTCTTACTGATAACCTGTGTGGCGAGGCAGTAGATTCATCTTCGGTGCCAAGATTTTCGCTCCAAGTCAAGGCTTGACGTACTGGCATGCTGCTGATGTCCATAATGCCATATCCACCAACTGTCACTGATAATGCTTCAGGCCGGAGTCTATTGCCTTCGCAGGTTTGGCAGGTACGCGCGTCCATGTAACGTTCGATTTCACCTCGGATCCAGTCCGATGCAGTTTCACGAAACCGACGTTCTAAGTTGGGTATAACACCTTCGAAATTAGTTTCCCAGCTGTATGTCCGGCCGTGGTGGGTCTTGTGCCTCATTGTTACAGGCTTTCCACCATTCCCGTATAACACCAAGTCTAAGACGCGTTTAGGAAGGTGCTTTAGAGGCACTTTTGTGGAAAAGTTGTATTTCGTGCCCATGGATTCCAGAAGACTGGCGTACCACGGTGACGAAGAGCCTGCTCTTGACCAAGGTAACACGGCACCTTCGCTTAACGTTAGGTCTTTGTTTGCTAACACCAAATCAGGATCTACTTCTAATTTAAATCCAAGACCTGTGCAAGCCGGGCAAGCTCCATGGGGGCTATTGAAACTGAAGGTTCGAGGCTCTATTTCCAGCATGTTAGTTTTGCATTTGCTGCAGGCGAATTGCTCAGAAAACTCCAGCTCATTTCCGCCGTCAACTGTAATCTGTACGATTCCATCACCTTCTTGGAGGGCCGTTTCTATAGAATCGGTAACACGGCCACGCTCTATGTCGCGGTTAATGTTGAGTCTGTCGATAGCCAAGTCGATATAATGCCATTTTTGCTTATCTAGAGTGAGGTTATCAGTATCTTCGATACGCATGATTTCGCCGTTTACCCGAACTCGTGCGAAACCTGCTTTACGGGCATTATCAAATACCTCTTTGTGTTCGCCTTTTCTGCGGCGAATCTTTGGGGCCAACACCATGATATTGCTTCCTTCAGGAATCATTAAGATGGAATCTACGATTTGTTGAACTGTCTGACGTTCTACTGGTAGTCCGCATTCAGGACAATGTGGATGTCCTGTTCTAGCGTATAGAAGTCGTAGATAGTCGAAGATTTCAGTAACAGTCCCCACGGTAGAGCGTGGGTTATGAGATGTTCCCTTCTGGTCGATGGAAATCGCTGGAGAAAGACCTTCGATATATTCCACCTCAGGCTTGTCCATTCTTCCTAAAAATTGCCGTGCATAGGCTGACAGCGACTCCACATATCGGCGCTGTCCTTCAGCGTATATCGTGTCGAAAGCTAGAGAACTCTTGCCAGATCCTGAGACGCCTGTTATGACGACTAACTTTTCTCGTGGAATGTCCACGTTAACGTCTTTAAGGTTGTGCTGTTTGGCCCCTCTTATAACAATATATTCCTGAGGCATCTGCCCTTCCTGCTCTTTAATGATCTCCATTTTATCATCGGGAGTAGATGGATGGGAGCATCAAAAGAAGATTTTTTAGTTTGGTGACGACGTAGATCCATCAAGGTGCTACTACTCCGTAAATCCAGACTTTACGAATTGGACCTAAGCGACGGCTGTCTAGGCTATCACGTCGATTGTCACCGAGAGTGAAGTACTCATCTTGATCAAGTGCCCATTCCAGGTCTAGCGCTGGGTCCAGTTGATTGTCTGCCTCTACATATGGTTCGGATAATAAACACTCGTTGATGAATATACGCCCTTGAGTGATTTTAACAATTTCTCCAGGTAGACCAATAATTCGTTTTAATAAGGGCTTATTAGCTAAAAAGGGAGACTGGAACACGACTATTTCCAATCTCATGGGAAGACGATGATGACACGCACTTCGATCTATCTGGACCGTTTGGCCCGGCAGGAAAGTAGGTACCATGCTATAGCCTTCCACCCGGTATTGCCGAAACCTGAAAGGGCTAAATCTGCGCCAAATAAGGCTGATATCAATCAAGGGTTTGTATTTCTTTTGCGGAAATTATGGAACTTTTTATTTCCGTTGGCACTGGTACTAATCTGGAGTATACTCCGTCAAACAAAAACCGGCTCATTCGGAAAGGAGCAAGCATGTCTCTTATTAGTCGAGCATTTACAATCGTCCACTCACTGCGATCCTCCGGAGTGGCTCACGCTCATTGTGACGTTCCCTGTGGTATATATGATCCGCATCTGGCACAGATTGCAGCTCATACAGTTGTACGCATGGATATGCTAATTGACGCTTTAGATGCACCAGGCGCAGGTGCTTCTGCTTCTGAAAATGCGGAGTACGCGAACAAATTAGCTAGGTACATAGCTGCTAAAGAGGATCACGCGGAGATTGCAAAAAGGGAATTACGGATTCTATGGGGGGATTATTTCAAACCGGAGCATTTGAAAGATTATCCGAACGTTCATGATCTGTTCTGGGATGCTATGAGAGCGGGTTCGGCAGCGAGGCAAGGTGCGAGTTCTGCTGCGGCCCAACAGCTTCTTAAGGCTACTCAGGACATTGCGGAAATTTTCTGGAAATCCAAGGGAATCAATACAGTACGGCAGCCCTCTCGTCAGACGTCAGGGGGAGAGATCGTATATCCTAGTTAAGACTTAGGTTAGATAGGAGTTAAAAAGGCCCGTTGATTACCAGCGGGCCTTTTTAGGGCCAAGCGACTTTGCAGTTATGTAGATGTGTCGTATTGTTACTGTTCAAGCATCCAGCGAGCTGCGTCTTTTGCGTGGTAGGTTATGATAAAATCTGCACCCGCCCGTTTTATGCTGGTTAGAAGTTCTAGTGTAATGGCTTGTTCGTTGATCCACTCATTCCCCGCAGCGGCCTTTACTAGCGAATATTCACCACTCACGTTATAAGCTGCGATTGGATGGTCGAATTTGGCTCGGGTCTTAGCTATGATATCTAGATAGGGAAGGGCAGGTTTGATCATGACTATGTCTGCACCTTCATCTATATCTGCCTGAATCTCGCGAAGAGCCATTCTCCCATTTGCCGGGTCAACCTGATAGCTGCGGCGATCGCCAGACTGAGGGGCTGAATCGGCTGCAACCCTGAAAGGGCCGTAAAAGGCTGAAGCATGTTTGGCGGCGTAGGCGAGTATGGGTATGTGCTTAAACCCTTCTCTGTCTAGGTGTTTGCGAATTGCTGCTACCTGCCCATCCATCATACCGGATGGCGCTACAATGTCGGCACCTGCTTGAGCATGGGACAGTGCTGTGCGGGCATAAAGCTCTATGGTCTTATCGTTGTCTATACTGCCGTTATCGAGGATCCCGCAGTGTCCATGTGATGTGTATTGGCACAGGCAAACATCGGTGATAACCAAAAAGTTTGGCATAGCTTGCTTGATTAGGTGGACCGCCTCTTGGACAATTCCGTGTTCGTGGAAAGCTTCGGACCCTAGATCATCTTTTTTTGATGGCAATCCAAAGAGTATGATCCCTGGGATTCTTAATTCCGCAATTTCGTTGATCTCTTCTAACAAACGATCCAATGATAAATTATAAGAACCGGGCATAGGATCTATTTCTTTTCGTACGTCCCGGCCATGTGTCACGAACATGGGATATATAAGGTCGTTTGGGACCAGAACCGTTTCTCTTAGAATGGATCGTAAAGATTCCCTTTCGCGGAGTCGGCGGAGCCTTAGTTCTGGGAACGCGATCATGCTTACCTAATGACCTCTGTGAGTGGGTTTATTTTTCTTAAGTACGTCTACCAATCCGGCGACGTCGTGTTGGTCCGCTATTAAGTCGACTCTGATCCCAAGTTCTTTGGCAGTTGCACTAGTTTCAGGCCCTATACAGGCTACCAAAGGATTTTTTAGAAGAGTAGGTCTTCCATCTAACAAACGTACAAGATTCCGCACAGTTGACGAACTTGTAAATGTAACTACGTCTATTCTATCACCTGCCAACTCTTTCAGTGCACTATCCTTTGAAACCTGAGGGATTAGTGTTCTGTAAGTCAAAATTTTTTTAACTTTGGCACCATGAGCTGACAAATATCGGGATAGTTGATCAGGGGCGATATCGGAAGTGGGCAATATGATATTACATCTTGCAAGACTAGTCTTTGAGATCAGCTCGACGAGTGCATCTGTAGTGTACACTTTGGGGGATAGGTCTGGCACAATCCCATACCGTGATAATGCGGATGATGAAGCCGAACCTATTGCGCATACTTTACATGAATTAAATGCCCGAGTGTCCAATCCTAATCTGGTTAGCCTGGAAAAAAATCCTACGACTCCATTCGCACTGGTGAAGATCACCCAGTTGGTGCGGCCAAGGTTTGCGATTGCGTTGTCTAACTCCGTGTAGTCATCCGGTGGTGCGATTTCTATGGTGGGAATCTCAACTGGCTCTGCTCCTTCGTCAGATAGTTTTCGGGACAATTCGGACGCTTGATTTCGAGATCTGGGAACTAATACGCGTAGACCGAAAAGGGCCTTTTCTTCAAGCCAGGTTATTTCATTACGCAGTTTTACTGACTCTCCGATGACTACTATTACTGGCGGTCCAAATTCGGCAGCCCGACCTTTGGAAACTATATTTTTGAGAGTTCCTGTGATTGTTTTTTGGTATGGTCTTGTCCCCCATCGAACCACGGCGACCGTAGTATTGGGTTTCATACCATTATTTATTAAGGTTTCTACTATGTACTCAAGTTTGCTCCATCCCATCAGAATTACCAACGTCCCCCCAACATTAGCAAGCGCCTCCCAGTTTATGGCGGATTGAGATTTTGTAGGATCTTCTTCTGCACTAACTACTGTAAAAGAGGAAGATGTTTGTCGATGCGTTACTGGTATACCGGCGTAGGCCGGTGCTGCTATTGCCGAGGTTACCCCTGGGACAATTTCGAAAGGAATGCCTGCCATAGCCAGAACCTGTGCTTCTTCACCACCCCTCCCAAATACAAATGGATCCCCCCCCTTTAATCGAACGACTTGTTTTCCGTCTCTAGCCCTATCTAATAAGTATGGGTAGATGTGTTCCTGCTGAGTTCCTACGGGACCGGGTTCCTTGCCGGCATACACGATTTCCGCATCTTCGCGTGCTTCTTTAAGTAAAATCGGTTCTACTAATCGATCGTAGACTATAACATCGGCTTCCTTCAAAAGCCTCAAACCTTTGGTTGTGATGAGACCAGGATCACCAGGCCCTGCTCCTACAAGATATACGATTCCCAGTTGACTCGTCATGATATTTCAATATCTTCAATTACATCCAAAGCACCCATTTCAACTAGGCGTTCGAAGGTTTTCATTGCTACTTCTCGGGGCTTGGATGCTGGTCCAGACCATTTTGTGCTAAACATGCTCTGCCCGTCCAACGAACACAGCATAGCGTGCATAATAAGGATATTGTCGTTTATGTGAGCGTAAGCTCCGGCAGGGATTTGGCATCCACTTCCCAGTTTTTCCAGAAAGTTGCGCTCTGCTGTAACTGAACAACGGGTGGCAGGATCATCGATGGATCTTAATAATCCGTAAAGATCATGATTATCCTTGCGTGTTTCGATCACTATGGCGCCTTGTCCAGGTGCTGGGACGAATCGCTCGGGGGGCAGATATTCGGTTATAACATCACCTAATCCCAATCGTTGCAGACCGGCGACCGCCAACACTGTACCGTCGTAGTCTGGCCCTTTAATTTTCATCAGCCGAGATTCTACATTTCCTCGAAGAGGTTTAATTTCTATGTCTGGTCTCTGAGATAACAATAGGGAACTTCTCCGGGGGCTACTTGTTCCAATACGAGAACCTGCTGACAGTCGTGCTAATGAGAGGTTTGAAGAGCTTATAAATGCGTCTCGCGGATCACCTCTTCTACAGAACGCACCTAAGGATAGACCATTTGGAAGAGTGGAGGGAAGATCTTTGAGACTGTGGACCGCCATGTCTATGTCACCGTTGAGCAATGCCTCCTCGATTTCCTTAACGAAGATTCCAAGCCCTAGATTTGCTGTAGGGACTTCAGGTTTAAGATCCCCATCAGTGCGAATCACGCGTACCTCTAATTTGGTGTCGTGGTGTTTGTTAAGGAGCTGTTCAATTACATGGTTAGTTTGTGTTAGTGCAAGTTTGCTTCCACGTGTTCCAACAATTATGGGCTTCATTTTGGATTACTATCTCTGGCTAACGATTCGATCAAATGTTCGAGCGCTTGCTGTTCTAGTCCATCTTTTACTAATGCGACTAATGTCATGTTAATGTGGCGCTGCCAGACATCTGGAGGCACTGCTATGCCCCTTGATCTAACTTCTTGTCGCGCACGTGAAAGGAATGGCGCTAAGTCAGCGTATTGTAAAAACTCGTTGTTTTCTATGCATTCGCGTAGTTTTCTCGCCAAAGCAGGGCTAGCTCCCCCAGTGGAAATAGCAAATATGACTTCACCACGTCTGACAATTGAAGGAGCGATGAAACTACAGATGTCGGGGGTGTCTATAACGTTTATCAAAATCCGGTTGTCGACTGCTTCTTCTGATACCCTACGATTGACTTCTGGACTGTTGGTAGCTGCTATAGCCAGAAAGGCACGTTGCAAATCTCCGGAAACATATTCTCTCTGGTGCCAGCGTATGTGATTGGTTGCGGTTAGATCTCTGATTGAAGATGTTACGCTTGGGCTAACTACGGTCACCTCGGCACCACAGGCTAGAAGTTGGTTAATTTTCCCTTCTGAGATTGTCCCTCCACCCACAACTATACATTCTTTTCCCTGTAGGTCTAAAAATGCTGGGTAATAATTGGTCATGCGAAATTTCGTTGGAAGTATCTAATATATCTAGACGAAGTATCGGACGCGAGTTTTCTTATACTCACGGGTGCTATAGAGCACCAGATAATCACTTATCCCGGTATCAGAGGAAATTTGTTGAATTACTTCTTCGCAACCGCTCTTACTTATAGCATGAACCATAGTAAAGTGGGTATATGGCCAGTCCTCAAATGTGGGGCGTTGATAACAATGAGTAACAGCTGGATTCTGTGCCATGGTTATCCCAATATCTTGTGATTGATCTTCAG